>JBPCWT010000117.1:0-7775 GCA_051009255.1 Ruegeria sp.
GTGCATTTCAGCCATGTTTGAACCCCACAGCACAAATGTATCCGCGTGCTCCAGGTCGTCATAGCAGCCCATAGGTTCATCAATGCCGAATGTTCGAATGAAACCGACCACAGCCGACGCCATACAGTGACGCGCGTTCGGATCGATGTTGTTCGAGCGGAAGCCAGCCTTCATAAGTTTCGATGCGGCGTAACCTTCCCAAACCGTCCACTGACCCGAGCCGAACATACCCACGCTGGTCGGGCCCTTTTTCGCCAGCGCTTCTTTCCATTTTTCTGCCATCACGTCAAAAGCTTCGTCCCACGATACAGGCTCGAACTCGCCATTCTTGTCGTAGACGCCGTTCGTTTTGCGCAGCAATGGCGTGGTCAGGCGGTCCTTGCCGTACATGATTTTGGACAGGAAATAGCCCTTGATGCAGTTTAAACCTCTATTAACCGGCGCGTCGGGGTCACCTTGCGTTGCCACGACCCGGCCTTCCTTGGTGCCGACCAAAACCGAACATCCGGTGCCGCAGAAACGGCAGGGGGCCTTGTCCCACCGGATATCCGCATTTGCCACCTGCGCCGTGGCCTGTCCGGTTGCCAGCGGAATTCCCGCGGCTGATGCGGTCGCTGCCGCCGCGGTTGATTTGAGAAAGGTCCGACGGGAATCTGATATGGTCATGGCAAGGGCCTCCGGCTGTTGTCTGGGCTTGGGGCATTGGGACGCGGACGAGTTTCCGCGAGATCTTCGAAATGGTGATAGTTCAGCGTCAAAGAGAGCACGCCGGGAATTTGGTGCAAGTCCATGATAGTTTCGGATGCCAACCTTTCGGGTGTATCTTCGACCACCACGACAAAACGGCCATCTTCGCCTTCAGCATGAACCTCGGCGCCATTGGTCGCGCTAATCGTTTCGCGCGCAGTTTGTTTACGTTCTGGTGCGATATGGACAAGACATCCACAAATATTCATTGAGCAACCTCTGCCTGGATCGGTTCAAAGCGTTCGAATGTGACTGCGCCAGCAGGGCATGCGCTGGCGCACGCTCCGCATCCAATGCAGGCATCATAATCCAGCTTGGGTTCTGCGCGTCCACCGACTTGCAGCTTGAAGCGGATCGCGTTTTGGTCACAAACATCCTGACATGCGCGGCACGTCACGCCATTTTTGGAAAAGCACGAAGCGTCAATTGCGGCGCGCCAAGGCCAATCGGAAACCCTATCGACTTCAAGTGCGCCGGTTTCGCAAACATCGGCGCAAGCTGTGCAAAACGTGCACGCCCCGGCATCGAGTTGGACAATGGGAAAACTGTCGGGTCCCATAATCACGATTCCCTCGGGACACGCCGTGACGCAGTCGCTGCACTGGGTGCAGAGATCCAAAAATCCTGTTTCCACGGCACCGGGCGGTCTGACTGCTTCGGTGTCTTCCCGAAGTACGCGACCGCTTAGAAATGCCCGTCGGCTGGCAAAATTAGTCATTCGCTGGCAACCTTTAAGTGATACGAGTGAAGTGCTTCATCCGATCTGGCGATAACGCATCCGCAATGCGTGGAAATTGATTCAGATCATATATCGCATTAATAGTCTTGGGAACTCATCAATCTACGGGATTGAGGTAAACTTTTCCCAGACAGGTGACCCGGCGTACAAGGCAATCAAAACAAGTATTGCGTCGTCATAATACTAGGGAAAACCGAAAATTGTTATTGTTATGAATGAGTTTAGTCAGGGCTGATCCCACAAAAATTCATTGCCATACCTCTCTAACAAAACCTCAAGAACCAGCCCTTCCTGTAACCCTGATTCGATCAAAGCACCTTTGCCTCTTGATCGCACCGGACACCTAAAGCGCGGCTGCGAACCGGTGGTTCTTGACGAAAACCGTGCTGTGCGTCATTTGAGTGGATCGGGGGCGACGGCAGTCCACACAGACGAGGTGAGATCGGCGTGGACTGCTCTTTACAGTGATGACATCGGAACAGTTGTCTTGGCCAACTGCTTGGTGAACAAAAGGTTATAAGTGACATGTGCCCTGCACCCATAGATGCAGAGACCCCGCGTGGGTTCATCATTCCGATTGGCGGTGGCGAAGACCGTGTAAAGGAAATGCAGATCCATCGTAGGTTCGTGGAACTGTCAGGTGGAAAAGACGCTGATATTGTGGTGATACCCACCGCTTCGATGCTTGAAGAAACCGGTCCGGATTACAACCGCATTTTCTCTGAGCTTGGGGCTGGTAAAGTCGAGTTCCTGCCAATTTCGCGGCGGGCAGATTGTGACAATCCGGAGTTTGCCGGAATGCTGGATCGCGCGACCGGAATTTTCATGACTGGTGGCAATCAACTGCGGCTTTCTGCGATATTGGGTGGAACACTGGTTGCGCAGAAAATTCGCCGCCGAAATGCGGCTGGAATTCCTGTTGCCGGTACTTCCGCAGGGGCATCAATCATGTCCGAACATATGGTTGCTGGAGGAAGCAGCAATGCGACACCGGCCGAAGGAAACATCACCTTGGCGCCGGGTATGGGGTTAACCAATGCGGTTATCATTGACCAACATTTCACACAGCGTAACCGGCTTGGTCGATTGCTGACTGCTACATCCTTTAATCCATTTCTTATTGGGTTGGGCATCGACGAGGACACTGCTGCGTTCATTGGTCCAGACAACGTGTTCGAGGTCGTCGGCAGCGGCTCTGTCACCGTGGTCGATGCCAGCCAACTTACCCATTCTTCTATGTGGGACGCGCGAGCGGGCGAAGCCCTGAGTCTTCTTGGTCTTCGGCTTGACGTTCTGGGTGAAGGGTGCCGTTATGATCTGATGGCTCGGCAGGCATTTCCGCCGGACGAGCATTTGGCGTTCTGCACTTTGCCGGATTCTACCGGCGACAAGGCCGCTGAAGAGAAGGATTGATTTATTAATTTACGGGGAGCCGCATGAAAATTATCTCTACCAATGTCTTCGTCGGCCCAAATGTCTGGGCAAGTTTTCCTGTAATACGGCACGTAATCGATCTGGGGATATTGGAAGAATGGCCCTCGGCGCGAATTGGCACTGAATTCATTGACGATTTGACAGCGGCGCTGCCCGGATTGGCTGAACATGGCTGTTCTTACCGGGAACCAGGCGGGTTCATCCGTCGCCTGCGCGAGGATGAAGGTACATGGCTGGGTCATGTTCTTGAACACTGCGCCATCGAAGTGCAAAATGTGGCCGGGACGGATGTGACTTTTGGCCGGACTCGTGGCACTGGCGAGCCAGGTCAGTACAACATGGTCTACGAATACCATCAGCGGGATGTGGGCCTGGCAGCCGGTAAGCTTGCGATGCGTTTGCTGATGCATCTTTTGCCGGAAACACTGAAAGAACAGTTGGATTACGAATTCGATCCTGAGTTCAACTGGGATGAGGAACTGCGCAGCTTCGTTCTGCGGGCGCAACGCAAAGAGTTTGGTCCGTCAACCGGATCATTGGTCAAAGCTGCGCGAGAGCGTGACATCCCATGGATAAGGCTGAACGAAGGTTCATTGGTTCAATTCGGCCACGGCAAATTTCAAAAACGTATTCAGGCAACAATAACGTCTGAAACCAAGCATATCTCTGTCGAAATCTCTTGCGACAAAGAAGATACGCATAACCTGTTGAATGATCTTGGCTTGCCTGTCCCACAACAACGCATGGTGTACTCGGCGCGTGAGGCGGTTCGCGCGGCGCAGCGGATCGGGCACCCGGTCGTTGCAAAGCCGTTGGATGCGAACCACGGGCGGGGTGTGTCAATTAATCTGCACACAGATGAAGAAGTCGAGGCAGGTTTCGCCGAGGCAAAGGAGCATTCTCGCAGTCGCGCGATACTTGTCGAAAGTTTTGTTACTGGTTTCGACCATCGCATGCTGGTCGTCGACAACAAGCTGGTTGCCGTCGCAAAACGGGTTCCCGGTCATGTCGTCGGTGATGGCAAGCGCTCGATTGCGGAACTGGTTGAGATTGTGAACGAGGATCCGCGCCGCGGCATCGGGCATGAAAAAGTCCTGACCATGCTTGAGATCGACAATCAGGCCAAGCGCCTGATGGAAAGCGTGGGCGTAACCGAGGAAACGATATTGCCGCATGGCGAAATCTTTTATCTGCGGTCTACGGCGAACCTGTCAACGGGCGGTACCGCAATCGACCTGACGGACGTCGTACACCCGGACAACCGCGACATGGCTGAACGCGCGATTATGGCGGTTGGACTGGATGTCGGTGGTGTCGATTTTCTGATCGATGACATCACCAGATCATACAAGGATATCGGCGGGGCCATCGTCGAAGTTAACGCCGCCCCCGGTTTCCGCATGCATGTGGCCCCGTCCGAAGGTCAACCACGGGATGTGGCTGGCAAGGTCATCGATATGCTTTTTCCAAATGGCGAAGAAACCCGAATTCCAATCGCGGCAATTACCGGGACCAATGGCAAAACCACAACTTCGCGGATGCTTGGCCACATAATGAAAACCAGCGGCAAGATCGTTGGCATGACCTCAACTGATGGCGTGTACGTGGACGGTAAGCTGAGCGTTAAGGGCGATATGACCGGTCCGACATCGGCGCAGATCGTTCTGCGGGACCCGATGGTAGATTTTGCAGTAATGGAAACAGCGCGGGGGGGCTTGGTTCGGTCTGGTTTGGGTTATCAACGATCCAATGTCGCGGCCTGTCTGAATGTGTCCGCCGACCATCTGGGTCTTGGTGGAATTAATACGGTTGAAGAACTTGCCGTCGTCAAGCGCGTGGTCGTCGAAAGCGCAACGGATACGGCTGTGCTGAATGCGGACGACATAAATTGTCTGAAAATGGCGGATTATGCGGATGCAGGCACGATATTTTATGTGACGACCAACCCCGGTAACAGTCTGGTAAAAGAGCATATTCAGGCCGGAGGAAAGGCCATCGTGCTGGAAAAGGGCATGAATGGTGACATGCTGACCATCTACGATAATGGTCTGCATATCCCCGTGCTATGGTCACATTTGATCCCTGCAACTTTAGAAGGCAAGGCGGTCTTCAACGTGCAAAATGCGATGTTTGCGGCGGCGATAGCTTATAGCTTTGGCGTCGATCTGGATAACATCCGCCATGGTTTGCGTACCTTCGATACCAGCTATTTCCAGGCACCGGGGCGCATGAATGTTTATGACGAGCATCCCTTCAGGGTGATCCTGGATTATGGTCATAACCCGGCTGCGTTGCAGGCGGTGGCCGCGCTGGCCAGCCAGATGGAAGTAACTGGCCGAAGAATATGCGTCGTTTCAATGCCAGGGGATCGGCGGGACGAAGATGTGGCCGATGCTGGCGCCGCATTGGCGGGGCATTTCGATCAATTCATCTGTAAGGCGGACGACCGGCGCCGTGGGCGTGGTCATGACGAGATTCCGCAAATGCTGCGGCGGGCGTTGACCGAAGCCGGCACACAGGACGAGGTGATCTCGATCATTCCTGATGAGGTCGAAGCGGTTAACACCGCGCTGGAAAAAGCTGCAGCAGGCGATTTGGTAGTAATCTTTGGTGATGACACCACTCGTTGCTGGAAGCAGATCATTTACTTCAATTCAGATGATGAGGTAGCTGTGGCCGAAGCCACGGTTGCCTCTGACACGGCAGAGTCTCCTCTCGAGGAAGTAATAGACAGCGATCAAACGCTGATCCGGGACGAACGCGGTGTGCGTCTGGCCCGCGAACTCAGCGAAGATTCAGACTGAGAGAGGGTACCGGAATGGACCGGATCGAGGAACTCGAAACAGCTCTGACCATTGTCAGCGCGGGCAGCGACAAGTTTAATGTTGATGACGCGCGGCGGCTGACAGGGCCCGGTCTTTTGTGGGATTTGCCGGGCGCAGTATTGGATGTGTTTTTTGAAGATCTCGATCCGCGCTATGTCACCAAGTTGTGGGGGCTCCACGCACGCAGAGTTCTTGATGCAGTCGGTTGGCAGGATCAAAAGCTGACACACCGCGTATTTAGCGGCGGTGTCAATCTGGCAATATCTGCGCCTATGGATCAGCTGTACTCGGCTATCTTTGTGGCTCAGACTGCCTGGCATTTTGTTGCTGCTGAACTGGCAGGTGCGAAACCAGACGAATTCGAAAAAATGATTGCCGATGTAAAAGGCGTAATGGCCAAAGAGGCCAATCCAGCCCTTATCAAACTAATCTCTGCTGCCGAAGCAAATGGCGTGGACATTCTGTGTGACGACGACGAAGTTTCCATAGGCCACGGAGCAGGCAGTCAGTGCTGGAAAGCGGATGACTTACCGGCACCTGAAGATGTAGATTGGGACCCTGTCCACAACATACCAATCGCGTTCATTACCGGCACAAACGGCAAAACGACAACCACTCGTTTGCTAGAGGCTATTGCACGAGCATCGGGGAAGGTTGCCGGGTTAACATCGACCGAGTTTGTGCGAGTTGGCGAAGATATTCTGGATCGGGGCGACTATTCAGGTCCGGGCGGCGCACGAATGCTGCTTCGGGACAAGCGGTTAGAGATTGCGTGCCTTGAAGTCGCGCGCGGGGGCATCTTGCGGCGCGGTCTGCCAACACGGGCAGCATCGGCGGCAGCAGTAACCAATGTGGCAAACGACCATTTGGGGCAGTACGGTGTGAACACAGTGCCAGAACTGGCTCAGGCAAAATTTGCGGTTCACAGAACTCTTGGTCCCGGCGGTGTGCTGGCCCTTAACGCAGACGACGAGTTTGTCCGCGCCGAAGCCAAGTCTACGAATGCAAGTATCTGGTGGTTTTCGCTGGATTCTGACAATGAATTGGTTCGTCAATCGCGCGATGAGGGTCGTTGCTGCGCTTATGTTGAAAATGGCGTCGTCGTCTTCTTTGATGGAGATAGTTCGCAAGAGATCATTGAGGTGTCACAGGTGCCCATCACCATGGGGGGCGCCGCCAAGTACAATGTTCAAAATGTATTGGCCGCCGTTTGCCTTGCGCTGGCAATGCAAATTTCGGTGCAGGCGATTCAGGCCGGTTTAAAGGGGTTTAAACCTGATGTGATGGACAATCCTGGACGCTGCAATGAATTCGCTCACAATGGGGCGCGGGTGTTTGTGGATTTTGCCCATAATCCGCACTCTATTTCAGCCGTTTGTGACGCCTTGTCCGGCTTGCCTGCTGATCGCCGTTTCATAATGCTTAGTCATGCTGGCGATAGATCGGATCAAGATATTCACGATGTAACTGCCGCAGCTTTAAAGTTCAATCCAGATATCGTCGTCGCAGCCGAACTTGAGGGTTATCTGCGTGGCAGGGATTTGGGGGAAATCCCAGATCTTATTGAAAAGGCAGCAAAATTGAAAGGAATTGCCGCAGGGAAAGTTCTGCGTGCAGATTCGCCAACCGAAGCAGCCGGTTTGATCCTGGGTCAATTAAAGCCAGGCGATCTGGCGTTGTTGTTGGTTTTGTCGGAACGTGACCAGGTTTTCGCGCTGCTTGAATCTGGCTGAAACGGATGTCCGCTGCTTTTGAAATACTGAATCCAGACGGCAAGGGCCGCGTTGTATTGATATGCGAACACGCTAGCCCTCGCATCCCATCAGAATACAAAGGTCTTGGGCTTGCCGATGGGGATCGGCATAGTCATGCGGCCTGGGACCTCGGGGCCTTGGCCGTTGCACGACTGTTGTCTGATCCATTGGATGCGCCTGTTGTCGCCTCGACTGTATCAAGGCTGGTTTACGATTGTAATCGACCGCCCGAGGCCGCAAGTGCTGTACCCCAGAAATCGGAATTGATTTCCATTC
>JBPCWT010000118.1:0-5961 GCA_051009255.1 Ruegeria sp.
CGGGCCGGTCGGCAGGCGCAGCTGATTCACACCGGGTTTGCCGGGCCTGATCATCCGCAGTTGCCGCAACTGGCCGAAAGCGGATACCTCAAAGCGGTGTTTTTCAGACTGTGAAGGCCGTTCTGGATACCTGCGTCATTTATCCGACCGTGATGCGAGAGATGCTGTTGGGCGCGGCATCGCTGGGGCATTTCACACCTGTCTGGTCTGCGCGCATCCTTGAAGAATGGGCGCGTGCCGCCCAAAAGCTTGGCCCGACCGGAGAGGCGCAGGCGCGTGCCGAAATTGCATTGTGCCAGGCAAACTGGCCTTTGGCTGAGCGCCCATCGTCTCCAGGTTTGGAAGCGCGGCTTTGGTTGCCGGACGATAATGATATTCATGTGCTGGCAACGGCTGTATCAGCATCAGCCGATGCAATAATTACCGTCAACGCCAAGGATTTCCCCCGCAATATTCTGGCGGAAGAAGGGTTAAAGCGATTAGACCCGGACAGTGTATTGGTCGGGTTCTGGCAAAACGACCCTGACGGGATAAAGATATTGGCCGCCCGTGTTCTGGACGAAGCCAATCGTTTATCCGGGGATCAATGGGCGTTGAGAGGCCTGATGAAAAAGGCCCGATTGCCGCGTTTGGGCAAGGCTTTACAGTCAGCGTTCGACTAAGAGGCGAAGTTAGACAGTATCCCAGCGTTGTTCGAGCTGTTCCAGCGCGGCTATCCGTTCTTCTGTTTTCGGGTGGCTCATTAACCAAGCCGGAACCATACCGGCGCGCTGTTGCGTCAGGTTTTCCAGCTTGTGAAACAATGACTTTTGCGGAGCGATGCCGATTCCGGCCTTGGTCAGCAATGCCGCCGCATACTCGTCCGCCTCGTATTCATCAGCCCGTGACAGGCGCGAGGCCAACAGGGATGTGAGTGCGCCCGCTATCCAGGCACCTATGAATGGAATGAACCGGTTGAGCACCATGATCAGGGCCGCACGCATCGCATTCTGTCCTGAAAAATCGATCATCCGGCGCCGCGCATGGCCAAGCGCCACATGCCCAAGCTCGTGTGCGATGACTGACGCCATTTCCTCGGCGCTGACTTCGCCGCTTCGGAACTTGCGATAAAACCCACGGGTGATGAAGATCCGGCCGTCCGGCGCGGCCAGACCATTCACAGGGTCGATTTCGTAGATAAAGACAGGAACGCGCGCCACATCCAGCGCAGCAGCCAACCGATCAGTCATGCGTTTTAGCGCAGGATCGGCCAGTTCGGTTGATTTGGCATCCAGCTCGCGATGCGTCCGCCAGACCGAAATCCGGTACATCACAACGGCATAGGCAATTGCCAGTAAGATCGGGGTGAGGCGCAACATGGTATAGATATGGGCTGCAACTTGGGGCAGGGCAAGGCAGATAAGCTCAGCTTCCGGATAGTGGGGATGCGTTGCTTTGCGGTTCTGTCCGGGCGGAAAATCGAAAAATGCCCGTTAATCCTGTTGAAATGGTCCCCAATCCCGCCTACGCACATTGCGCTACAAACGGGGGACTCATGGCCAACGAAGACTTCGAAACCCGCCATCTGGAAACACTTGACCGCGATCTGCGGCGTTTTTCACGTCTTGAGGTTGCTACATCCAGTGTCGGGCGTCCGGTCGTCGGGTCCGGAATTGCATTTGCCTTTATAATTATCGCGGGCCTCGTTGCTGCATTTCTGTTCGGGCAAGACAACAATACGTTGATCGTTGTTCTTGCCGCGATGTTCGGCGCGTATATGGCGCTGAATATTGGGGCCAATGACGTTGCCAACAATATGGGACCAGCCGTTGGTGCAAACGCGCTGACAATGGGCGGGGCCATCGCGATTGCCGCGATCTTTGAAAGTGCGGGGGCGCTGATCGCTGGTGGTGACGTGGTTTCGACGATTGCCAAAGGCATTATTGCGCCTGAAAGCATGGGTACGGCAAAGGTATTTATCTGGGCGATGATGGCGGCGCTGCTGTCTTCTGCGCTTTGGGTTAACCTTGCCACCTTTGTCGGCGCACCCGTGTCGACGACTCATTCCGTTGTTGGCGGCGTGATGGGTGCCGGAATTGCTGCGGCAGGTTTCAGCGCGGTCAGCTGGGGCACCATGAGCAAGATTGCGGCCAGCTGGGTCATCTCGCCGGTTTTGGGCGGCGTCATCGCGGCCGGGTTCCTTTGGTTTATCAAGGCGCGGATTATTTATCAGGAAGACAAGATCGCAGCGGCGCGAAAGTGGGTACCCATGCTGGTGGGTATCATGGCGGGTGCTTTCGCCGCCTATCTGGCGCTGAAGGGTCTTAAGAAAATTATCAAAATTGACCTTGGCATGGCATTGATGATTGGAGCAGCATTCGGCGCTTTGATCTGGGTCGCAATGATCCCCGTCATTCGCAAACAGTCGGAGGGGCTGGAAAACCGCAACAAATCCCTCAAGATCCTGTTCGGTATTCCGTTGATCGTTTCCGCCGCATTGCTAAGTTTTGCGCATGGTGCCAATGACGTTGCCAATGCCGTTGGCCCCTTGGCAGCCATCGTACAGGCGTCGGCCTCTGGCGATTTTACGCAGGCCGTCAGCATTCCGTACTGGGTCATGATAATCGGTGCGTTTGGTATTTCGTTTGGGCTGTTCCTGTTCGGGCCAAAACTGATCCGTATGGTCGGCAGCCAGATCACCAAACTGAACCCGATGCGCGCCTATTGCGTTGCGCTGTCAGCAGCCATCACGGTGATCGTGGCAAGCTGGTTGGGTCTGCCTGTCAGTTCGACCCACATTGCCGTGGGTGCTGTGTTTGGTGTCGGGTTCTTTCGTGAATGGGACGCCGAGCGGCGGTTGAAACTGGCGCGCATGACGGTGCCGGAGCGGCCAAACCTTGCACCCGAGGAGCGACGTCGCCGAAAACTGGTCCGCCGCTCTCATTTCCTGACAATTATCGCGGCTTGGGTCATCACTGTGCCTGCAGCGGCGGTTCTTGCGGCTGTTCTGTTCTTTGGCATTCAGGCCATTGCCGGATAATCAGGCGCTACCCAGCGCCTGATTGGGGCGCTTGAAACTGGCAGGAAACAGCGGTCAGCGCGTCAGCTCGCGCATGCCCTGTTCCAGCCCGGCCAACGTCATCGGGACCATGCGATCCGCGAAAATCTCGCGGATCATGCCGACTGAATGGGTGTATTCCCAGTATTTTTCGGGCAGCGGATTGATCCACAGGTTCGAGGCCCACTGATCGCGTGCGCGTTGCAGCCAAACCTGTCCGGCCTCCTGGTTCCAATGCTCGTTGGCACCGCCGGGGTATACGATCTCGTAGGGGCTCATGGATGCATCGCCTACAAAGATGCATTTATAGTCTGGCCCATAAGTGCGCAGCACTTCGTGTGTTGGTGTCTGCTGGTCCCAACGGCGATGGTTGTCGCGCCAGACGCCTTCGTACAGGCAATTGTGAAAGTAGTAATATTCCAGATGCTTGAACTCGGAGCGGGCTGCAGAAAACAATTCTTCGACAACCTTGATGTGCGAGTCCATCGAGCCGCCGACATCCAGAAACAGCAATACCTTGACCGCATTGTGCCGTTCTGGCCGGGTTTTGACGTCCAGATAGCCGTGCTCGGCTGTTGCGCGGATTGTCCCATCAAGGTCCAGCTCGTCCGCAGCACCTTCGCGGGCCCAGCGGCGCAGCCGCTTTAGCGCCACCTTGATGTTGCGGGTGCCCAGTTCGACCGTGTCGTCCAGATTGCGAAACTCGCGCTTGTCCCAGACTTTGACAGCGCTTTGGTTGCGGCTTTCTTTTTGACCGATGCGCACGCCCTCGGGATTGTATCCGTAGGCACCAAAGGGCGAGGTGCCTGCAGTTCCGATCCACTTGCTGCCACCCTGGTGGCGCTGTTGCTGTTCCTTGAGACGTTCCTGCAGTATTTCCATCAGTTTGTCGAAACCGCCAAGCGCCTCGATCTCGGCTTTTTCTTCGTCCGACAGGTGCTTTTCGGCCATCTTTTCCAACCAGTCGGCGGGAATATCTACAGCCTCGAGAACCTGTTCGAACTGGATGTCTTCGAGCCCCTTAAAGGTGGCGGAAAATGCGCGGTCGAATTTGTCGATGTTACGCTCGTCCTTAACCATCGACACGCGAGCAAGATAATAGAAAGCTTCGACACCGTAGGTTGCCAGCCCCTGTTTCATCCCTTCGAGAAAGGTCAGGTATTCGCGCAAGGAAACTGGAACGCCTGATTTCCTGAGGTTTTCAAAGAAAGGCAGGAACATGGGGTCACACCGTCAGCCGAAACAGGATGAGTGACAAAACCAGCCCGGCCAAGGCAAAGGCAATGCCATAACCGGCGGCATACTGGGCCATATCTGCCTTTGATCCATTGCGTTTGCGCGCAATCATCGCGCCTGAAATGGCGCCAACCAATGCCAGTCCAACCACCAGTATCATATGCTGTTACCCGCCTGTCCTGTTGTTAGGGTTCAGCAAAGCGATGTCTTGCATCACAGAGCGCACGACCCAGTCAGAACCAAAGCCGTATCTTGCCCACCCGATACTGTCCAGCCTGACGGTACGTGCCTGTTCCGAACGACCAATCTGTTCCAGTGCCTCAGCCCGCAGCAACAGCAAGGTTGCCAGCATGGCGGCATTTTCGGCCCGGGTCATTGTGTTGATGGCCGCATCAATTTGCGGCAGAACCGCTGCGCCATCCGATTGCGAAATGGCATAAGCTGCGGTCTGAACCGTGACATATGCGCGGTGCAGGCTGGTATCCGGGGTTTGTGACAAATAGTAAAGCGCGGTTTCGTATTGCCGCTGCGCCTCTGCCGGATCATCGAACTGAACCATCCGCCCGATGATGTAATAAGGAAAGGCGCGGCGATGGTCGGTCCAGCCACTGGTTTGCCCGATGCGGGCGGCGGCCTTAGCAGACCGTAATCGTTTTGCAGTATCCTCTCCGGGACCAAGAGATTTCTGGATCGCGTCCTTCCACGCACGCGGCGTGTCAGTCACCGGTCTGGCAGGGATAGAGTTTCCACGCGGATTGAGGCGGCTCAGCACTCCGGGCAGGGCCTCGGCAACCTCGGCGGGTGTCATTCCGTTGCGCAGTTCGGGTGCGTATGTGGCGCGCAGTATCAGCATGTCGAACCCGGTCAGAACCGTATGAACATTGTCGTCGTTAAAAACCGAATCCGGCAGTCGATACAAATCGTTTAGCGGGCCAAGTGCCTGAGCAAGCTCTTCGTGCAGGCAATCACGAACCTCTTGCGGACTGACATCGTAGGGGATGAAGATCCCAATCCGCTCGCGGCTGCGCAACTGTGACCAATTGCTTTTGGTCTTGCGCCGGTCCCTGCGATACTCGGCCAGACTGGATGCATTCGGCACCACGAAACACGCGGCCTGCGGCAGCGTGCGGCGAATGTCGGCGCGGCTTACGGCCTCGATCGTGATGTTGGCGTTCCCACCGGAAACCTGCCGGATGTCGATTCCCGCTTCGCGCTGCAGCCGGGACAGCAATCGGCTGAGATCGGTTTGCATCGTCGGCGGAGGTGATCCGGTCAGACGAACAGTAATCGGCGTTTCAAATCGCGTCAGCACGGACAGCTCGCGCCCGCTCTCCAGCGCAAAATGCAGCGAGAGGAAGTCTGCGGCGATGTTCGCATTTGATCGGGCTGGCGGAGAAGGCCGCGAATTAGAAAACGATTTCATTGGCGGCAGCGACGCCTCGACCACTTGTGCCCGCGTGGTTGTTTCAACCGATCTTACGTCGTCACACGCAGCTAGGGCGAATGCCATGATGATGATGCACCAACGGATCATGGGCGCTGATACCGTATAAAGGGTGTCAATTTCCCAACGCGATCATACAGCTTGCGCGCCGTATCATTGAAATCCTGCGTTAGCCAGTAAACCGAAGGCGACCCCTGGCGATCAGCCTCGGCATAAACCGCCTCGATCAAAGCACGTCCAACAC
>JBPCWT010000119.1:0-6397 GCA_051009255.1 Ruegeria sp.
GTTGGTGCGGCGCAGCGCGGCCTCGGGCTCGATCCCCAGATGACGGCCCAGATTGACGATCACGAACAGCAAATCACCGAATTCATCCTCGAGCGCATCGGCGTCCATGCTGTCACGTGCCTCTTCCAGTTCGGCGGCCTCTTCGGTGATTTTGGCAAGGACATGGCGGGCGTCGGGCCAGTCGAATCCCACACGCGCGGCACGTTTTTGCAGTTTCAGCGCCCGCAGCAGGGCCGGCAGGTTGGCCGCGACGCCATCCAGCGCGCCTTTTTGTTCCTTGCCCGCGCGTTCGGCGGCCTTTATCGCCTCCCAATCAAGGGTTTGCTGTTCGGCGGATTTGTCCCGGCTTTCATCGCCAAAAACATGCGGATGGCGGGTTACCATCTTGTCCGACATGGTGCGCACGACGTCCTGAAAGGTAAAATGACCGGCCTCTTGCGCCATCTGCGCGTGAAAGACGGACTGAAACAGCAGGTCGCCCAATTCGCCCATTAGTTCATCCCATGCCTGTCGTTCGATGGCGTCTGCGACCTCGTACGCTTCTTCGATCGTGTAGGGGGCGATCGTGCCGAAATCCTGCTCGATATCCCACGGGCAGCCATTTTCCGGGTCGCGCAGGCGTCGCATGATTTCCAGCAGGCGCTCGATACCAGCGTCAGAGTCGTGGATCAGCGGATTTTCAGCCATTGCGAAGCCCCTCGTTCCGGTGTCAGATGCATCAATCCCGCAGCTTGGATCAGGAGTCCACCCCAGATGCCCGTCGTGAACCGAATTGCCGATTATGCCGCCGACATGGCGACATGGCGTCAACACCTGCATACCATCCCGGAACTGGAGTTCGAATGCTTTGAGACCGCTGCCTTTGTCGCCGATCGGCTGCGCGAATTTGGGGTCGACGAGTTGCATGAGGGGATTGCCAAAACGGGGCTTGTCGCAATTATCAACGGGCAGGGCGAAGGGCCGACCATCGGGTTGCGTGCCGATATGGATGCGCTGCCGATCACCGAGGAAACAGGGGTCGCGTATGCCTCGAAAAATCCGGGCAAAATGCATGCTTGCGGGCATGACGGGCACACAACGATGTTGTTGGGGGCCGCGCGGTACCTAGCCGAAACACGGAATTTCAGGGGGCGTGTCGCGCTGATTTTCCAGCCCGCCGAAGAAGAGGGCGGTGGTGCCGGTGTCATGGTTCAGGAAGGTATCATGGAGCGGTTCGGAATTTCCGAGGTTTATGCGCTGCACAATGATCCGGGTAAGCCCGAGGGCGCGTTCTATACCTCGCCCGGCCCGATCATGGCGGCGGTCGACAGTTTCGAGATTCACGTTCAGGGGCAGGGTGGTCATGGGGCGTTGCCCCACCAAACCCGCGACCCGGTGATGGCGGCCTGCGGGATTGCGCAGGCGATTCAGACGATTGTCAGCCGCAATCATTATGCCGTGGATGATCTGGTGGTGTCCGTCACGCAGATACATGCGGGAACCGTAAACAACGTGATCCCCGACACGGCCTATCTGAACGGTACCGTTCGCACCTTTGAACCCGAGGTTCAGAAAATGGTGATGGAACGGATGGCGCAGATTGTTCAGGGGCAGGCGGCATCCTTTGGGGTTGAGGCAAGGCTGGATTATCACGTCGGGTATCCGGCCACGATCAATGATGCCGATAAATGTGCCTTTGCCGCCGACGTTGCGCGGGATGTGTCCGGGGCCGAGCGGGTGGTGGACACGCTGGGGTATGACATGGGTGCCGAGGATTTTTCATATATGTTGCAGGCGCGGCCCGGTGCCTACCTGTTTCTGGGGCAGGGCGACACGGCTGGCCTGCATCATCCAAAGTACAATTTTAACGACGAAATCGCGCCGGTGGGTGCATCCTTTTTCGCAAGAATAGTGGAAAAGGCGCTGCCTGTGGCTTGACGTTTTTGCGCGTCGCCGACCCATCGGGAACTCAAAAAAGGGAAGAGAACCCGAAATGTCATTAGAAGAAGCAAAGAACCAGGTGGACGAGGCGTTCACTAACCCCGATCTAAAGGGGCTGTCATACGAAAATACATTTGGCGGGGCGACATCGTTCCTGCGCCGGCTTTATACAAAGGATCTGAAGGGCGTGGATATCGCCGTGACGGGGGTGCCATTCGATCAGGCGGTGACGAACCGGCCCGGCACACGTCTGGGGCCGCGTGCCATTCGCGAGGCCAGCGCGTTGCAATCGCCGGATGCGCCCTATGGCTGGCCGTTTGACGCGCTGAGCGAACTGGCAATCATCGATTACGGTGACATGGCGTATGATTATGCCAATATCCCGGCCTTTCCCGATACGCTGACAAGTCATATTCGCACCATTCTGGAGGCTGAGGTTGCCTCGGTCACGTTGGGCGGCGATCACTACATCAGTTTCCCCATCCTCAAGGCCTATGCAGAAAAGTACGGGCCCATATCGCTGCTGCAATTTGATGCGCATACAGACACATGGGCAGATGACGATATGGCGCGTGTGGATCATGGCACCATGTTCTACAAGGCAGTGAAGTCGGGGATCGTGGACCCGAAGCGGTCGGTTCAGGTCGGGATACGCACCACCAACGAAGACACGCTGGGCGTGAACATCATCGACGCCCGCGAGGTATACGAATCCGGCCCTGCGGCCGTGGCGAAAAAGATCAAGGGCATTCTGGGTGACAGCCCGGTTTACCTGAGCTTTGATATCGACGGTCTGGACCCGGCTTTTGCCCCCGGTACGGGCACGCCCGTTTGGGGTGGGATCACGTCGATTCAGGCGTCGATCATCCTGCGCGATATCGCCGGGATCAATATAAAGGGGGGCGATGTGGTCGAGGTTTCGCCACCCTTTGATACCTCTGGCGCGACGGCCATTGCCGGGGCGCATGTGGCAACGCAGATTATCTGCCTGCTGGGGTGGAACAAGCTGACATGACGCAGTTAAATCAGCCTGTCAGCGGCAATGATCTGGCGCGGTTTGCCGGGCCGAATACGTTCATGCGGTTGCCTCAGGCGGATTCGGCCAAGGGGCTGGACGTGGCGGTCCTGGGCATTCCGATGGATATCGGTACCTCTTGGCGGTCGGGTACGCGGTTCGGCCCCAAGCAGATCAGGGCGGAAAGCGCGATGATCCGGCCCTATAACATGGCCACCGGTGCGGCGCCCTTTGACAGTTTGCAGATCGCGGATATCGGTGATCTGGCGATCAATACATTTTCGCTGTCGGACAGTTTGAAGATCATCAAGCAAAGCTATGACCGGGTACTGTCTGCAGGTGTGATTCCGGTGGCAATGGGTGGGGATCATTCGATAACCCTGCCGATATTGCGGGCCATTGCCGCCCGGCACGGCCCTGTTGCGCTGGTGCATGTGGATGCCCATGCGGACGTGAATGACGAGATGTTTGGTGAAAAGGAAACCCACGGCACCGTTTTCCGCCGCGCCTACGAGGAAGGGCTGATCGTCGCCGACAAGACCTATCAGATCGGGATTCGCGGGTCGGGCTATGCCGCTACGGATTTCACCGAGGCGCAGGGATGGGGTTTCCATCATTTCCCGGCGAGGGAGTTGTGGCAAAAGAACCTGTCCCCACTGGGTACCGAGATCGCGGGGCAGATCGGGGATTATCCGGTATACATCACCTATGACATCGACAGTCTGGACCCGGCCTATGCCCCGGGTACCGGCACGCCGGAAATCGGTGGGCTGACGACGCCGCAGGCGCTGCAACTGATACAGGCGCTGAAGGGGTTGAACATCGTGGGCTGTGATCTGGTCGAGGTATCACCGCCTTATGATCCGTCGGGCAACACCGCGCTGACGGCTGCGAACCTGTTGTACGAGCTGTTGTGCATTTTGCCGGGTGTGACGTCACGGTAAGCGGGTTATCGGATGTCTTTGCCGCTATGTCAGGCTGACCAAGGTCCATGAGGCGCTGATTTGGGGTGGAAGATGATCATTTTCTGGCTGTTGATTGTTCCGGTGATTGTCGTCGGAGGCTACATTCGGCTGGCCCCGTCCGATCCCGTCCGTTGGCATGTAGCGCCGCGGGGTGATGCGGATCGTGATATGAAAAACGGCGTGTTGCGGGTGATTCAGACCGGCCCGGGTGGATTGCAAAGACTGGACGGAATCGCGCAAAACGCGCCGCGAACCAGTGTGTTGGTCGGTTCGGTGGACGAAGGTATGATAACCTTTGTTACGCGGACCAGGATTGTCGGATATCCGGATTACACAACAGCGCTGCAGGATGGCGATACCTTGCGTATCTATGCGCGTTCGCGGTTCGGGCGGTCAGATTATGGGGTCAACAAGCAGCGGGTCGATGGTTGGTTGGGTGCTTTGCAGCCGTGACGACAGGCAACCTTCCTGCACTTCGCGCCACATCGGCACGTTCAGCGACATCTGGCATTGCGCCATGAACATGCGGCCATCGACTTGTAGGCAGACCATCTCACCCAGTTCGACGCGCGAGCCGGACTGGTCGGTGCAATAGCAATCCTGAACCTTGCCGCCGGGGCCGATTACGTCCGCAAAACCGGGCGATGCCATGAGTGTTAATACAAGCAACAGTCGTTTCATGTGCGTATTCTAGCATGCACCGGGCCTTGACCAAAGCCCCCGGATGCTAGACACCGCGCGGATGGTCCCCGAAGAACGTCTTGAACAGATCACCCAGCGATTCCAGTACCTAGAGGCTGCGATGGCCGATGGTGCGTCGGGCGGCGATATTGCTGCATTGGCAAAGGAATATTCCGATCTGAAACCCGTGGTCGAGCAAATCGCGGCGTGGCGGCAGCTGACCGCTGATCTGGCCGAGGCCGAGGCGATGCTGGAAGACCCGGATATGAAAGAGCTGGCCGAGGAGGAAATCCCCGAGCTGCAATCTCGCATCCCTAAGGCTGAACATGCGCTGCAACTGGCGTTGCTGCCCAAGGATTCGGCGGATGCGCGGCCAGCGATCCTTGAAATCAGGCCGGGCACAGGGGGCGACGAGGCGGCGTTGTTCGCCGGTGACCTGCTGCGGATGTATCAGCGGTATTCCGAGGCGCGGGGCTGGCGCATCGAGATTATCGAGGAACAGGTGACCGAGCTTGGCGGTATCAAAGAGGTTGTGGCCCACATCAAGGGCGACAGCGTGTTTGCGCGGCTGAAATACGAATCCGGTGTGCATCGGGTTCAGCGTGTTCCGGAAACCGAAAGCGGAGGACGTATTCATACGTCGGCCGCAACCGTGGCAGTTCTGCCAGAGGCCGAGGATGTGGACATCCAGATTGACGCCAATGATATTCGCATCGACACGATGCGCAGTTCAGGTGCTGGCGGGCAGCATGTGAACACGACGGATTCGGCTGTGCGGATCACGCATATTCCCAGCGGTATCGTGGTGACCAGTTCCGAGAAATCCCAGCATCGCAATCGCGAAATCGCGATGCAGGTTCTGAAAACGCGCCTGTACGATCTGGAACGCCAGCGGATTGACAGCGAACGGTCTGCCGATCGCGCCAACCAGGTAGGGTCGGGTGACCGTTCGGAACGTATACGGACCTATAATTTCCCACAGGGGCGCATGACCGATCACCGGATCAACCTGACGCTATACAAGCTGGATCAGGTGATGCAGGGCGATCTGGACGAGGTGATTGATGCGCTGACGGCGGACGATCAGGCGCGGATGCTGGCCGAGATGGCCCAATGACCGGTGCATTGACGGCGGCACAGGCGATGGTGGCCGCAACCGCCCGCCTGCGCGCGGCGGGGGTGGCGGACCCGGCCCGTGATGCCCGTGTGCTGTTGGCCCATGCCGCGCGGATCGAGGCCAGCCGGGTGACCCTGATTGCGCCCGAGGAACTGGCACCAGAAATCGCAGAGCGGTATGACCACCTGATCTCGCTCAGGGCCATCCGCGTGCCGGTGTCGCATCTGCTGGGCGAGCGAGAGTTTTATGGCCGCCGCTTTCGGGTCAGCGGTGATGTTCTGGACCCCCGCCCGGAAACGGAAACACTGATCGAAGCAGCACTTAGCCTGCCGTTCGACCGTGTTCTGGAGATGGGGGTTGGAGCGGGCTGGATTCTTGTGACGCTGTTGGCCGAGCGGACCAGCGCGACAGGAATGGGCGTTGATCTGACCCAGGCCGCGTGTTTGCAGGCCAGCGCGAATGTGGTGCAGCATCAAGTACAGGCGCGGTCGGAAATCTTACAGTCGGACTGGTTTTCGCATGTCGAGGGCGAGTTTGATCTGATCGTTTCGAATCCGCCCTACATCACGGCTGATGAAATGCAGGAATTGTCCGAAGAGGTGCGCGAGCATGAACCGCGCATGGCCCTGACCGACGAAGGCGACGGATTGGGGGCGTATCGCAGCCTGGCGGCAGGGGCACCGGATTTCCTGATGCCGG
>JBPCWT010000120.1:0-3923 GCA_051009255.1 Ruegeria sp.
ATTGACCCGATACCACCGATCACGATCACCACAAAAGCAAGGATCAACACCGGTTCACCCATGCCAACCTGAACGGATTGAATGGCCCCAACCAACGCACCTGCCAACCCGGCAAGGGCCGCACCAAGAGCAAACACCACTGTATAGAGCCGGTTTATATCAATTCCCAGCGCCGCGATCATTTCCCGGTCACTTTCCCCGGCGCGGATCTGAATGCCAAGCCGGGTCCGAGTGATCAGCAAGAACAGCCCCAATGCGATCAGCAGGCCTATGGCAATGATTGCCAGGCGATAGACAGGGTATTCGATGCTGCCGGGCAGTGTTACAGGACCAGAGAGAGCGGATGGGATGTTAAGGTACAAAGGAAACGATCCAAATATCCACCTAGTACCTTCGGAAAAGATAAGGATCAGGGCGAAGGTGGCAAGAACCTGATCCAGGTGATCGCGGTTGTATAGACGCCGGATTACCAAAATCTCGACCAAGGCACCGGCCGCCGCGGCGGCGGCAAGGCTGGCCCCGAGGGCCAGAACAAAGCTGCCCGTCGCTGCGGCGGTTGCAGCCGCCGCAAAGGCGCCGACCATGAACAACGAACCATGCGCGAGGTTGATCAGCCCCATGACACCAAAGACCAGCGTCAGGCCTGCAGCTGTCAGAAACAACATTACCCCGAATTGCAGACCGTTCAGGATTTGCTCGATCAAAAGGATGAATGACATTTTGTTACCCTAAGGATGGGCGCGGGGGCCGGCCCCGCGCCACCGGGTTCTTACATGCTGCAATCGACAGCATAGGCGTCAGCATGGTTTTCCAAGGCGACGCCAAGAATCTTGTTGGTAAACACGTCGCCCTCTTGCACGACTTCACGGACATAAATGTCCTGGATTGGATGGTGGTTCGATCCGAACTCGAAATCGCCACGAACCGAGTCGAACTCGGCCGCCTTCAGCGCCGCGCGAAACGAGTCCTGATCGTTGACGTCAGCCTTTGCCATTGCCGAAAGGATCAGGTTGGCCGTGTCAAACCCCTGGCTGGCATACAGCGAGGGAAGGCGGTCATATTCGGCCTGGAATGTTTCGACAAATGCGGCGTTTGCGGGGTTGTCGATATCTTTGTTCCACTGACTGGTGTTTTTGACACCTAATGCAGCGCCACCAACGGCTTGCAGAATTCCCTGATCGAACGAAAACGCCGGGCCAACCACGGGCAGGTCAACGCCGCTGTCGGCATACTGCTTCAGAAAGGAAATTCCCATTCCACCGGGCAGGAAGAAAAACACACTATCCGCATCGGATGCCCGGATCTGGGCTATTTCAGCGGCATAGTCGGTCTGCCCAAGCTGGGTATAAACCTCACCCGCCAGATCGCCGCCATACATGCGTTTGTACCCGGCAAGCGCGTCCTGACCCGCCGGATAGTTGGGCGCGAGGATAAAGCTGTTCTTGTACCCTGTGGTCTTTGCGTAGGCACCTGCCGCCTCGTGCAAATTACCATTCTGCCACGCCACGTTGAAATAGTTCGGATGACACCCCTTGCCGGCCAGCGCCGAAGGGCCGGCATTCGGCGACAGGTAGAATTTGCCCTGCGCTGTGGCTGCAGGCACAACTGCCATGGCAAGGTTTGACCAGATGATACCGGTTAGAATATCTACTTTTTCGGATTGGATCATCTGGTCTGCAAGCTGCACCGCAATATCGGGTTTGCGCTGATCGTCTTCGACCACCACTTCGATGTCCGTGTTGCCTGACTGTTTAACGGCCAGCATGAACCCGTCACGCACGTCGATGCCCAGGCCGGCGCCGCCACCGGAAAGGGTTGTTATCATGCCAACCTTAACCGGTTCGGCCAGTGCCACACCTGCGGTCATGACAGCGGCTGTTGCCGCCAGCAGAAAAGATTTCGATTTCATCATTGTTTTCCCCTGTTGAAGGTCAAAAGCGAAGGTTTTGGTTGACGCGATCGCGATCTGCGTCCCGATTTCCTGCCGATCCCTTCAAACCGGTCAGGTTAAACTTGAGCCGCGCCATAACGTCCGTAAAACGCAGGCTAAAGGGTTTCACGCGACGTGCAAGCATGTGGATCATCTGTAATTCTCGCGCAGTTGAAAGCGTTGGATTTTGCCGGTTGCGGTTTTGGGCAGGGCATTGGTGAACACGACGCTGCGCGGGTATTTGTAGGGTGCGATTGTCGCCTTGGCATGATCCTGTAATGTCTGGATCGTTTCATTGCCCGGCTCGTGCCCCGGGTTCAGAACGACATGCGCCTGAACAATACTACCGCGCGCCTCGTCCGGTTTTGCGACCACGGCGCATTCCGCAACTGCCGGGTGGGAAAGCAGCGCGGCCTCAACCTCGGGGCCAGAGATATTGTAGCCCGAGCTTTGGATCATGTCATCGTTGCGCGCTGCGAAATGCAGATAGCCATCCTTGTCCTTAAAGAAACTGTCGCCGGTTACATTCCAACCGTTCAGCACATAGTCAGTTTGGCGATCATCATTCAGATAACGGCATCCGGTCGGTCCACGAACCGCAAGCCGCCCCACTGTGCCGGGTGGAACGTCGGCACCGTTGTCATCGATAATCTTTGCCTCGTACCCGGTAACCGGCTTGCCCGTGCAAGCAGGGCGGTGATATGTAAAGCGGTTCGTGACAAAGATATGCAGCAGCTCGGTCGCGCCAATTCCGTCCAGCATGGGTTTGCCCGTCTTAGCCATCCAATCGTCATAAACCGGTGCAGGCAGGGTTTCCCCCGCAGACACCGCCGCGCGCAGGCTGGACAGATCAGCCCCATCTTCCATCGCCGCAAGCATGGTGCGATAGGCCGTGGGCGCGGTAAAACAGACTGTGGCCTTATAGGTTTCGATGATCTCGATCAGGTTGGGTGGCGATGCATTTTCAAGCAATGCGGCAGCGGCACCAAAGCGCAAAGGAAAGATCGCCAACCCGCCCAGCCCAAAAGAAAAGGCCAGCGGCGGCGAGCCTACGAAAACATCGTCGGGCGTGACATTGAGCACCTCTTTGGCATAGCCGTCCGCGATGATCAGAAGGTCACGGTGAAAATGCATGGTGGCTTTGGGCGATCCGGTGGTTCCAGACGTAAACCCGAGCAGGGCCACATCATCCCGACTGGTTTCGACGGCATCGAACTGAACCGGCTTCTCTAATGCCAGACGGTCAAGCTCTGCGTCGTGATTGGCGGTGCCGTCAAATCCTACAACCGTCTTCAGGAAATTCGATGTTTTTGCGCAGGAAACCAATTCGTCTTTCAGGCGTGTATCGCACAGGGCATGGCTGATTTCGGCCTTGTCGACGATTGCGCCCAATTCGCCTGCCCGAAGCATTGGCATCGTGTTGACGACCACGGCACCGGCCTTTGTCGCGGCAAGCCAGCAGGCCACCATTGCAGGGTTGTTGGCCGACCTTATCAGAATACGGTTGCCCGGCTTCAGCCCAAGGTTCTCCACCAGCACATGCGCGATGCGATTGCTCCAGTCGGTGAGTTCTTTGTAGGTCCGGCGCCGCCCATTGCCGATCAAGGCTGTGTGGTCGCCAAATCCCCTCTCGACCATTCGGTCAGTTAGCTCGACAGCGGCGTTTAATCGGTCTGGATAGTCGAATCCATCCAACAGAATGTCGGGCCATTGATCCGCATTTGGCAGGTTATCTCGACAGAACGTGTCAGTATGCGCGGAGTTTCCGAACATTTCATCCTCCTTCATGCATTCCAAGCGTTTGTCGTGCAATCACCACACGCTGCACGTCCGAGGCGCCTTCGTATATGCGCAGGGCGCGAATTTCGCGGTAGAGCTGTTCTACAGCCTCGCCCGATTTGACGCCATCGCCGCCAAATAATTGCACTGCCTTGTCAATAACTTGCTGAGCCTGCTCTGTTGCATACAGTTTTGCCATTGCAGCCTCGCGCGT
>JBPCWT010000121.1:0-2724 GCA_051009255.1 Ruegeria sp.
TGCATCTTCTTGTTTACAAAGCGCCATCCGATCGTCGTGTCATAAACGGCGTTGGAACGGGAAAATGCGCTGGTGGCCTTGGGCATCACAAACGGTGCACGCGACATGCTTTCGACACCACCTGCGATCGCCAGATCATAATCGCCTGCCTTGATGGCGCGCGACGCCATGCCGACTGCGTCCATTCCGCTGGCGCACAGGCGATTGACTGTTGTTCCGGGCACATCCACGGGCAATCCGGCCAGCAACGCCGCCATGCGGGCCACGTTTCGGTTGCTTTCACCTGCCTGATTTGCGTCGCCATAAATGACGTCATCCAGGCTGGACCAATCCACCTGCGGATTTCGTTCTTTCAGCGCCGCCAATGGAATGGCGGCCAGATCGTCTGTACGAACCTGAGACAAAGCACCGCCATATCGCCCGATCGGGGTACGTTGAGCGTCGCAGATAAAGGCGTCCATGCGTCAGAACCTCTGGTCTTGGGTGTGGCGTAAATAAGTGACCGATTGGTCGGGTAATACGCATTCAAGCGATTCGCGGCAAGGGAAATGTAACGTGAATTTGAAAATTCCAGAAATTCGGTAACATATAAGAGTAAGGCAAGACACAGCCCACTTGATCGCGGGCTTCAGCGTAGATCGATCAGGGATTATAGTTGCCCGGCTTCGGTCAGAACCTTGCGCGCCACCCGAAAGCATTCCAACGACTGCGGGACGCCGCAGTAAATACCGACGACATGGATGATTGCGCGGATTTCCTCTTTGCTGACGCCATTGTTAATCGCGCCGCGGCAGTGGATTTCCCATTCGTGCATCTTTCCCAATGCACCGATCATCGACAGGTTCATCATCGATCGAGTTTTGGCATCGATGACGTCATCACCCCATCCGAAACCCCAGCACCAGGCAGTCATGGCCTCTTGAAAGGGGCGGGTGAATTCATCGGCGGCGGCCAGGTTTTTTTCAACGTATTCTGCGCCCAGTGTTCCCTTTCGCTGTTCCAGCCCTTTCAGGAACAGGTCTTCGTTAAAGATATCGGCCATTTCATTTCTCCGTAGCGCTGGTCAGGGTTTCTGAAAAGCGTCCTATGCGGACACGATGTTCAGCGCCTTGTTCTTCGTTTGGGTTAGCATCGTCCAGTTCGTCGATCCTTAGCCCCGCGTGCGAAAAGACCGGCGAGTCTGCGTTGGATAGTCCGCGAAGGCGGGCTGCGATGGCGCGTTTTTTCCTGACCTGATGCGGTTGAAAATTGTCAAAGTCCCGGGGTGAAATTGTTTGATCGGATACCAACGCACCGTCTGCCAATGCGCCCTCCAGCATCGACTGCCCCCGGGCAGTCCGGCAGATTACACCGTTGAAACCGGCGTCTTCACCGGTTGGGGTTCCACCCGGCCAGATGTCGGCAGAGGCCAGATCGGCGGCCTCTCCGATGGCATCGGGGCACAGTTTGCACCGTGTCTGAATGCGCCAACCAGTCTCGTCGGCCCACATATCCTGATAGGATTTTTCAAAGGCGCGCCCGTCGCGCGTCTCGATCCGGGTTGGTCCCGGATTGCCAAATCCGCGATATCGAAACAGTGTAATATCTTGTTCTTCAACATCAAATTCCTTCAGAACGGCGTGGCTTTTGCCAAGATCGGATGCCCCGCCGCACACCATGACCAAAACAGCCACGACATAATCATCGATCCGGGGATCGGTTTTGGCCCGGGCGCGGATTGCATTCGCGTCACAGGGCTTGGCTATGACTGCAAAGGGCTGTCTTCTGGACAGTGCCTTTTCCAAACCGGCCAGCGTGTCGGTTGGGCCATAACGCGATCCGGCGCGGCGATAGACCTGTTCTGTTGTTTCACTGATTGCCCACGCGCTGCGCATCGGTGCGTCGGGGTCAGCAGCGCAGTGCAGAACAAATTCAGCACGGCCCGAGTCCAACAACCACATGCCAACCGCAGTCAGAACACCGCCAGTTGCCGCGCGAAACCGGGTGTCCGGGTCACCGGCCCATGCCCGTGTCATAGAGGTATATCCGCCCCAGACATCATCGTGGTTCGGGGCTGATGCGCCATTGGCACCGACGGTTGATCCGGGGCAGAAAGCAAGAATTTCCTTATCTAAATCAGTATCTTCCGCGATTGGCGCGGGTCGCAGCCGACCCTCTGGTGTCATGCGCATTACCCAGCGGTCCGGTGCGATGGCCTCGCACAATCCGCAGCCTATGCACAGTCCGTTTTCAACGACCTCCCGGATGGTTTCAGGTGAACGCATCAGATTGTCAGACGGTGTTTGTAGAGGTGGTCGTAATGTGGTTTCATTCTGCGGTACACCTGTTTTACACGGTCGGGGGCGGCTTTGATGGATATATGTTTGCGAGGTTGCGGTTTTAGTCCAGTAGAATTCGCAAGATTACCGTGAAAAGAGCCCCCATCCCACCAGCTATGGGCCGATGGATCACCGCCTGCTTCCCATGTCAGGGCGTCGCTAATGAATGGTAACCCAATGGAATCAAAAATTTTTTTGTTATGGCATGAGGGTTTTCAAGCAAGTCGTCGCTGTCGATTACGGGCGGTGGCGCACCGTTCAGGGCGGTCAACAGATCAAAGAGGGCACGTTGTTCGGGGAATCCGACCTCGCCCTCGGCAAAGTCGGGCCATTGTCTGAACATCGACGTGATGGTCTTGGCCGGGTCACGGATCAGGAAGGCATGCGTGAAGTTAAACAAAAAATT
>JBPCWT010000122.1:0-11874 GCA_051009255.1 Ruegeria sp.
GTTGAACGCTGTGTAAAGGATGATTAGTCCCAGATGCGTGTCATTCAGCCCAACTGTTCGATACATAAGGAACATCGGGATTGCGACGACCACTGGCGGCAGCATCCTTGTTGATAGAATGAAGAACAGAAGGTCGTCTTCGCCCGGCACTCTAAACCTCGAGAACCCATAAGCTGTGAGCGTCCCCATACTGACCGCGAGAACGGTTGAGATGATCGAGACAATTAAGGAGTTCCTGAATCGTTTGCCGTAACCAGAAGGTCTGACTTCTTTGGTCTTGCCCGAGCGCACGACTTTCTCGCCGCCGTCCAGAACCATCTTTTCCCACCAGGGCGCGGCGGCATAGGTTTCTTCGTCAACAGGTTCGCGCAGTTGCGAACGTTTGACAAAGAGCTTTACGAAAGGCGCCACCGTGGGTTCAAAAATAACCGTTGGCGGGATTGTTGTCGCCAGGTTGCGTGGCTTGAATGCCGTCGATGCAATCCAGTAGATCGGCGAGAGCATGATTACGAGCGCAACAAACACGGCCGCGACAGCAGCCCGGTTGAACCAGACTTCGCGTTGGGAACGAACAGCGGCCATCTTAGCGCTCCTTCACTTTGTTCAGATATTTCACGTAGATCATGGTGATACCGACGACCATGACGAGAACGATGTAGGCAAAGGCCGAAGACAACCCGGTCTGCCACTCGAGAAACGCCATTTTATACAGACGAATAGCGATCAGTTCAGTCGTTGGCTGGCTCGACAGAATGTAGGCCAGATCGAACGTTTTGAACGCTTCCATTGTACGGAAGATAATGGCGATCATCAGGATTGGTGCCACCAGAGGCAGAGTAATCCTGAAGAAAGTGTAAAATGGACCGGCGCGATCGATCTCGGCCGCCTCGTACAGATGTTTTGGTACCGCAGACAGCCCTGCCAGCGACAGCAGCATCACAAAGGGTGACCACATCCAGATATCAGTCAGGGCAACCGCCCAAAGGGCCATATCTGGGTTGGCAAGCCATTCGAATTTTCCAAGGCCCAGAGCGTGGTTGATAATACCAAAACTTGGGTCATAGAGCAGCTTCCAGAACAAACCGACGACTGCCATCGACAGCATCATCGGAAGCAACAGTAGCGTTGTTATCAAACCCTTGAACGGCATGTAGCGGTTCAGAAGCATTGCCAGCCCGAAACCCACAATTACCTGCCCTGTAACCGAGATGATTACGTATTTTGCAGTGATCGTGAAATTGCGCCAGATAAACTCATTGGTCAGAAGATAAGAGTAGTTTTCCAGCCCTACCCAATTTGCGGGCGCGTTAGTCGACGCCCGAAAATCCGTAAAGCTTGTGTAGAGCGAAAACAGAAGTGGAAAGATGTTGAAGATAATGAGAAAGGCGATCGTCGGAATAATGAACAAATTCCGGATCGACTTGTCACTCAACCCACTTGCCGAGGACGCACGTTTGATTTCTTCGTGCTGTGTCATGACTTCAACCTGTGCCACTTGACTGGTCCTGTTTACTTGGTTGTTTAGGGGTGTGAGCCGAGGGTGACCTGCGCCACCCCCGGATTTGGCCGATTACTCGGTACGGCCGTATTTTTTGAACGTCGCAGCCCAATCAGCCGCCAATGCGTCCAACGTTTCCTGCGCCGTTCCTTCGTCACCAACGATGAACGGATAGAGACGCTGGTTCGCTGCAGTCAGCAGTTCTGCGAACTCAGGTACTGCCCAGAAGTCCTTTACCTTGAACATGGTCTGATAGAAGGCTTCATTGTAAGGTGTCGCCTGACGGAACTCGTCCGAGCTCAGAGTAGCGGCGTGCGCGGTGTAACCGCCCAGTTCGGCCCAGCGTTTCTGAACATCGTCCTGAATGAACCACTCAAGGAACTTGAATGCCTCTTCCTGGTTTTCCGAATAGCTGATTACGGAAATACCCTGACCGCCAAGCGCGGCGTGCTGGGCACCAGTCGGACCTGCCGGGTTGGCAAAGAAACCAGTATTAGCCGCATGCGGGTTGGTTGCTTCGTTCAGCAGTGCCGGGAAGAACGCAAAGTAGTTCATCGACATCGCAGCCAGACCTTCGGTGATCGCCTGGTTGTTTTCGACGAAGAAAGTCTTAGCCCAGCCCGGAGGCGTATAGCTGTAAAGCTTCTTATAGTCTTCCAGGGCTTGCACCGCTTCCGGCGAGTTCAGGATGCCTTCGACTTGGTAAGTCTCGAAATCACCCAATTCAGCGCCATAAGAGAAGATCGCGTTTTCAACACCCATCACCATCGCGTCGTAAGAGTTGTCGGTGTAAATTGCGATGCCGTAACGGTCTTCGTCCGGACGATGGAAAAACTCTGCTATATCAATTAGTTGCGCCCATGTTTCTGGCGCTGCAAGATCATAGCCATACTTTTCCTTAAAGTTCGCCATCTCGGTTGGATCGGTGAACCAGTCGGTCCGATATGACCAACCAACAGCGTCACCTTCTGCCGGGATCGACCAATACTTGCCCGAGTTGCCCGGATATTCCGCATAGTATTTTACGGTAGCAGGCGCCATCACTTCGCCCACATTGTGCTGGTTGAAGAAGTCCGTCATTTCGACGTAGTGACCGCCCTCAGATGCCGCGCCCAACCACTGGCTGTCGCCGACGATCATGTCGTAAGCAGAACCACGTGCGTTGAATTCGGTAAATGCCTTGGTCTGGAAATCTGACCAGGGCGTCGTCTCGACCGTAACCGAGATACCGGTTTCTTCTTCGTACTCATTTACAAGTTCCTGCAGAAAGTTTGCCGGATCCCATTCGGCCCAGAATATCACAAGATCTTCTGCGGCTGCGGCTGACGCCATCAGCGCGGTCAGCGCCGCGCCAGACATCAGGCCCTTCAGTTTAGTAGACATCAAGGTCTCCCTCCCATTTGGTTGGCAACTCGTCCGACCAGTTGGCCGGCCTTCAGAGTATTTTGGCGGGCTTCGCATTATTATTCCCGCTCACTGCTCTTCTTTGGTACTACCAGTTTCTGCCACCTGTCAACCCGAAAGAAATTTCAATCCCCCATCTGTCGAGTTATATTTTATCATTTTATTATAGTGTTTTACAAATCTTCTATAAGCCGGAGTCGGTGATTTTTCGATTGATTCCTGTAAATCAAATATTTGATGTTAGCATTTTTTTAATGCTTTCTGGTCGGGCCAGTTACAGATTCGAGGCCACCTTTCCCCCAAGTGCAGCGCGGGTTAGCGTTTCAGCCGACCACGCCACCACCTCTTCCGCGTGCTCACCATCCAAACCGCAAATGTCTCGCAGAACTGTTAGCGCTTCGACTCCGAACAAAACCGCCAGCGCATTGGTTAGTTTTTCCTTGTCCGAAGAAGGCTCGACACTTTCCAAAGCGCGGCTGATCAGGTCGAGCCTGTGACCCCGCAGCGGCTCTTCGTCATTTGTGGGTTTAGCAGCGGCAGCATTTTCCAACTCGGTTCTAAGCGCGGCCTTAAATGTCGCCTCATTCGCGACAATCCGTGGAAAAGATGACCGGATCAGATCGCCAACACGTTCTTCGGGGCTTTGAGCATCCGACTCCCACTCCAGGATTGGCCCCAAGGTTTCGCCAACAACGGCCCTGACCATCGCCTCTTTAGTCGGGAAGTATCGGTATGCGGTTGATCGCGAAACCTCGGCTTCTTCCGCCACTTCACTAACCGAAGGCGAAAGGCCGTTCTGCATCATTTGCCTGGCGGTCGACAGCATCAACTTTCTGGTTCGCGCACTGGCACCTGTCAATTTCGGCGCATCGTTATGTTGACGTGGTACATTCATGCCAATATGGTACTCTCGTCTCAAAAAAATATCAACATCCCAAAATTGGATTGCGGTCAGGGACGGTTTTTTGAAGGGGGATCAAAGCGTTGACGACGATACATCTGGTCGGAACAGCTGACACAAAAGGCGCAGAGCTTGCGTTTTTGAAGGCGATTCTCGACGACGCGGGGGCCAAGGTCGTGATCGTTGATTTGGGTATCCGCGCACCAACTATTCCCGTTAACGTGACGGCTGCTGATGTCGCAGCATGCGATCCAGATTTTGATCAGGGCGTATTCACAGCTGATGATCGTGGCAGTGCTGTCGCCGCAATGAGCCGCGCGTTCAGGTTGTACTGCGAACGTCACCAGCAAGAGATTTCAGGCATTCTTGGCATTGGCGGAGGTGGTGGAACGTCCATTGTGTCCGCAGGCCTACGCGCCCTGCCCTACGGCACCCCAAAACTAATCGTGTCGACATTGGCGTCAGGAGATACTGCAGCATTTGTCGGCGTATCTGACATCGTAATGATGCCGGCGATCACGGACTTGGCGGGACTAAACCGCGTCAGCCGCCGTGTTCTTCACAATGCAGCGCATGCAATACTTGGAATGACGGCGAACCCGGCACCAGCATTCGCTGATTCCAAACCAGCCGTTGGCCTGTCCATGTTTGGTGTGACAACGCCTTGTGTCACTCAGATCTCTGAGTTCATCAGCGGCCAGTTCGATCCGCTAATCTTTCACGCCACCGGCACTGGTGGTCAAACAATGGAGCGACTGGTTCAGGATGGCAGCATCGCCGGGCTTATTGATGTCACACTGACCGAGGTTTGCGATCTGTTGGTTGGCGGGGTGCTGCCCTGCCTACAAGAACGGCTGAACGTCGTTGCCGACAAAGAAATCCCCTGGGTTGGTTCACCGGGTGCGCTGGATATGGTGAACTTCTGGGCGCCGGAAACCGTACCAAACCGATTTAAGGATCGGCAGTTCTACTATCACAACCCCAATGTCACCCTGATGCGTACGACACCTGCAGAAAACGCCGAAATGGGTCAGTGGATTGGTGAAAAACTGAATGCCTGCTCGGGGCCGGTGACGTTGTTTATCCCGGAAAAAGGCGTCTCGATGCTTGACGCCGAGGGCGGCGATTTCTGGTGGCCAGAAGCCGACGCAGCGCTTTTTGACAGCCTGAAAACTACAATTCGACAAACTGCGAAACGCAACATTGTTTCGCTTCCACTTCACATCAATGATCCGGAATTTTCTTTGGCTCTCGCCAATGAATTCCGGACCCCTTTAGGGAGCTGACGAATGCCAGCGATACCTCGCGCAACTATCCTAAAAAACCTAAATGCCCTGATCGAATCAGGTCGACCAATTATTGGCGGCGGCGCCGGTACTGGAATTTCCGCCAAGTCAGAAGAGGCTGGCGGGATCGATCTGATCATCATCTACAATTCTGGTCGGTATCGCATGGCCGGACGCGGCTCTGCCGCAGGCCTGTTGGCGTACGGAAATGCAAACGAGATTGTTCGCGAAATGGCGGTCGAAGTTCTACCGGTCGTAAAAAACACACCTGTTCTTGCCGGTGTTAACGGAACAGACCCTTTTGTTCTTATGCCGCAGTTTCTGGCCGAGCTGAAATCAATCGGGTTTTCCGGCGTACAGAATTTTCCGACAATCGGATTGTTTGATGGGAACATGCGGCAAGGTTTCGAAGAAACTGGGATGGGCTATGGTTTGGAGGTCGACATGATCGCGCAGGCCCATGACATCGACCTGCTTACAACCCCTTATGTGTTTAACACCGACGAAGCATGGGCCATGACCAACGCTGGTGCCGACATCATTGTGGCGCATATGGGTGTCACAACTGGCGGATCGATTGGCGCCACATCGGCAAAATCGCTGGACGATTGTGTAGCTGAAGTAAATGCAATCTCTGCCGCCGCGCGCCAGGTGCGAAAGGATGTGATAGTTCTTTGCCACGGCGGTCCAATTTCGATGCCCGATGACGCGGCCTATGTCCTGTCGCGCGCCGATTGCTGTCATGGTTTTTATGGGGCCAGTTCAGCGGAACGATTGCCCGCAGAAACAGCCATTCGCGACCAGATAAAAACGTTCAAGTCCATATCCATTCAGGAGAGCTGAGATGTCCGAGACAGACGCCTATTTCAAGTACCCCGGCAAGGTAGACAATTATGGCTTTGATTGGGGACGTCTTGCGGTGACGCTTGGTCCCAAGGTCAACGGGGCCAAAACATTTTCTGCAGCCGTAGTGCACGTTCCGCCTGGCAAGGGCCATGACCGGCACAATCATCCGGGCTCTGAAGAAATTATCTTTATTATGAAGGGTCGCGGCGAACAGATGGTCGAAGATGAAACCGGGGTGCCGCACACTCAGATCGTGGAGCCGGGCTGCACCGTTTTCATACCCGAAAGCCGGTTTCATTCAACTTTGAACACAGGCGACGAACCAATGGAGATTTTCGTCGTCTACTCTCCACCGGGACCCGAGGAAGCCCTGCGCGAATTGCCGGATTTCCATATCATTCCCGCGGAAAACCTCTGAGGACAGACCATGCTGAATCACTTGGCCGAAACCACTAATGACCTGCCGTACAGCTTTTCACATCTGGATGACTTGATGGAGACGGCTGGTATTGACGTGATGATGATAACGTCCAAGCACAATGTTAAGTATCTGCTTGGCGGGTATCACTTCATCTTCTTTTCTGCGATGGATGCGATCGGGCATAGTCGATACTTGCCCGTGTTCATCTACTTTCGCGGAGAACCCGACAAAACGACCTATGTGGCCAACGTCATGGAAGCAGGGGAACACGCAAATCATCCGTTTTGGGTTCCAAACTTTTTACCGGCATCCTGGGGATCGACCGACGCCACCGAAGTCGCGCTTGATCATATGCGTTCCGCCGGAGCGGCCTCGCCCAGAATCGGTGTAGAACCATCTTTTCTGCCGTCAGATGCTCGCGAAACCATTACTGATGCCCTGCCAAACGCAGTATTACACGACGCCACAGGCGTTATGGAAGAGTTGCGCGCAATCAAATCGGCGAAAGAGCTTGGTCTGTTAAAACAGGCAAGCGAAGGCATTACGGATGCCATGCAGGCCACGATTGCCGCAAGTCAGGCAGGTCATAGCAAAAACGAAATTATCGAACGGTTGCGACGCGAAGAGACAGATCGCGGGCTGGTGTTTGACTACTGCCTGCTGACGCTAGGTTCCAGCCATAACCGTGCGGCAAGTTCCCAACAATGGGCAGAGGGCGAGATCGTATCAATGGACTCGGGCGGCAACCTGCACGGGTACATCGGCGATATCTGTCGTATGGGTATTCTGGGCAAACCTGATCAAGAGCTGGAAGACCTTTTGGCCGAGGTCGAAACGGTTCAACAAGCGGCCTTTTCCAAAATAAAGGCCGGAACGAAAGCCGGGGATATGATTGCCCATGCGCAATCCGTTCTGGCGACGATGCCAAACGCAGCCCACACTGATTTCTTCGGCCACGGTATGGGGCTAATCAGCCATGAAAGCCCGTTCATCATGACCAACCACCCGGTACGCTACGAAGGTGTTGATGCGGATAAGCCACTGAGAACCGGCATGGTCGTCTCTATCGAGACAACGATGCTGCACCCGGCGCGCGGGTTCATCAAACTCGAAGACACATTGAGTGTGCTCGAAGACGGCTGCGAAATGTTTGGCACCAAGGGCCGAGGATGGAACCACGGCGGGGCTTAGTACCCATCGGCCAGAAATGTCACGTAAGCCTGGCCCATGTTTTGCATCAGCGCTGAGTCCGCCAAACCAGCGGCATTACCGCAGCAATGTATCGGTTCAGTAACATCTTTCAGTAGATGAGTTACTGAACCGATTTGCAGTTTTTTCTTGAGAACATCACTCAGAGTGCGCCTAATGCCAGAAGCGCAAGCAAACAAAACTTTTTAAACGGCAAAAGCTTTTGGAGTGGTCGTATGAACGACAGTGAGCCAGCAGCAACTTCTGGCCCTGGCTACTATGGGTTGAGGTTCTGGTATCAGCTGGTGGTCCTGTTGTTCTTGACAGTCGCCTCATTGGTGTTTGCTGCGTCGGTGCTCGTGCCCCTTTCCTTTGCGCTTCTATTGTTTGTCCTTCTGACGGCGACATCTGATCGGATCAGCAAGTTCGGAGTGTTTGGAAAAACCGTTCCAAATTCAGTATCGCTGCTATTCGCCTTGTCGGCAGTGTTGCTTGGTCTGGTCGTCATACTGTCGATTTTGTCAAATCAGGCGAGCGAGGTTTCGACGGCTTTTCCTCGTTATGAAGAGCGTTTGTCCGGCATCCTTTCACGCATTGTCGCAATCGTGGGTGACGAAAATTATGCGGCAGCCCAGAACGCGCTGAAGGAACTGAACATCTCTGGATTTGCAGGCGGTATTATTGGATCAGCTGGCGCATTTCTCAGTGCTTTCTTCTTGGTGCTGCTCTACGTCCCATTCATGTTGATCGAACGGGAACCAATGCGGGCAAAGATTAGCATCGCAATTCCAGACCCGGAAAACGCAGAACAAGTCCGCCGCATTTTGGAAAGCACGTCATCAAGCATTCAGCGATATGTGGGCATCAAAACTCTTGTAAGCGCACTTACGGGATTAGGTAGTTATGCTGTTATGGGAACTGTTGGCCTGGATTTCGCCGAGACTTGGGCAGTTCTGGCGTTCCTGTTAAATTTCATTCCCACCATTGGATCAATAATCGGGGTCGCCCTGCCCTCTTTGGTGGCGCTGGTTCAGTTTGAAACCCTGTCTCCCTTTCTGGGTGTTCTGATCGGCTGTGGTGCGGTTCAGTTTTCAGTCGGCAACATCTTGGAGCCGACCCTACTTGGAAAAAGTTTGAACCTGTCGCCATTGATGGTGATTTTGGCGCTGACATTCTGGACCGCAATATGGGGTATTCCCGGAGCGTTGATGAGCGTGCCAATCACCGTTTGCATCATGATTATCTTGACGCACATCCCATCAACACGAACGATTGCTGTATTAATGTCGGGCGATGGGAAGATTGGAAACCCAAAGTAGGCGAATGCATCTCTGCGTGGGTGGAACGCTGATCCGGGCAATAAGCAATTAGAAAAATGGATTTTCTTGATGGTCACAAAAGCTGAATTAGAAGCCCAGGTTGCCGATTTGCGGCGTCAACTGGACGACAAACCGAAGCCTGAGAAAGAAATTGGCGAGACCTCCCAAAGCAAGGAGAGCCAGACAATCAATTCATCCATTGGCTCAGGCGATAGCGAACACGAGAGGAATATTTCGAAAGCCATCGAGGAATTGTCCGGCGAATTCGAACAAGTGCTCGCCGATCTGGACAGCCTGCCACACAAGAAATCAATCCTGTTTGCTTTGGGTGTATTCACACTCGGCTACATGATTGGTCGGTCCAAATAGGAGCAGTTTGATGAGCCGTATTTCAAGAAATGTATCGATTATTCTGCGCACCGAGCGACTGATTGCCCAAAGAAACCTGACTGTCATCGTAAAACGCACAGGCTTTTTTGCTGCGGCGGGTCTTGCGGCAGGACTTGCTGTGATAATGTTGAATGTCGCCGGGTATCTGGCGCTTTCGGAAATGATGTCGAAACCCTTGGCAGCCCTTGTCGTGGCGATGGTCAACGTGCTGGTGGCCATTATCCTTGCCGCACTGGCGAACTCTTTCAGCGCCCAAGCGGACACAGCCCCGGTTGCCGAACTCAGAGATATTGCAATCAGCGATATTGAATCTGAAGTTCAGGATGCTCTGGCCGAGGCACGTCGCACAGCAAAGGATCTTCAACAGATGTCGCGCGACCCGTTAGGCGCAATCGCCCCCGGACTAGTCGGAGTGATCGTAAACGCCTTGCTCAAACATCTTAAATCAGCGAAAAAGTAGGATCGCAGATGTGAGGTGTGCTGCCTTTAATTCTACAGCGTCACACCAAAACTGAACAGGTTCGGCATGTTTAGCCCAATCGCTTTTTGAACCGAAGTGTTGCAACGATCAAACCAAGTATGGCGAAGCCAATCATCCAAAGTATATCGCCGCGCATCGCATAGATTGAGGCATCCCGCAAAACGACACCTCTTATCATATCCATAAAATGTGTCGCGGGCAGCAGTTGGGCGATGGCCTGTACCGGCTTAGGCATGCCATCAAATGGAAACATGAACCCTGACATCAATATCGAAGGCAGCAGGACAAATATCGTCATTTGCATCGATTGAAGCTGGTTCTGCGCAACCGTGGAAATTACCAATCCCAGCGACAGGCTTGCGACGATGAACAATAGCGTCACAACCAGTAGCGCGCCGAGACCGCCGTTTATCGGGACCGCAAACAAGACGTGGCCGAGCCCCAGAATAATCGCCACCTGCACCATTCCCAAGAAGATGTAGGGAATGATTTTCCCGATCATCAATTCGATCGACTTGACCGGCGTATTTATCAACATCTCCATGTTTCCGCGCTCGCGTTCGCGAACAATCGCCGCCGATGTGAACAGGATCATCGTCATTGTCAGGATGACACCGACCAACCCAGGCACAATGTTGACTGCCGATCTTTGCTCTGGATTAAAGTACAGTGTCACTTCAAACGTCGGAACCTGACGATTTGGCGGTAGCTGCAGCATCTCTGTAAGAGGCATAGTTCGTAGGGATTTGATCGCGCTTGCCACCATCGTATCAGACGCATCTACAATCCAGTGGGCGACGGGGCGGCTGGTTGTCTGGTCGGTGGCATTCGGCAACCCAAGGCCTAACGCAGGGTTTCGCGCAAGACGATTATCCACATCCGTTGGAATGATCAGCGCCGCGCGAATTCTTGCTTCTGTTATTGCCTGCTCCGCCTCTTCGGGGGTTACGAACACCTCTGTCACAGTAACCACTTGGGTCGCCTGAATTATCTGCGTCAGTGTTCTGGACAACTCGCTGCCTGCCTGATCCACAAGTCCCACCGGAACATGACGAAGGTTGGTGTTAATCGCGTAACCAAATAACAACAACTGTATCAATGGAATCATGATAACCATGCCAAAAGTCATTCTGTCACGCCGGAGCTGCAACAACTCTTTTTTCAACACCGCATTAATTCGGCGCACGGAAATCATGTGTCGTCCCCTTGCGTCGCGCTGACAAATACATCTTCCAGATTTGGGCGCTGAACCGACATAACCGCGTCTGGATACTCAGAAAGCAACGCCCGTAGCATCGCGATAGGATTGACCTCTGATTTGTCGATCAGCACACGCAAACGGGCCCCAACCTGAGCAGTTGACAAGATTTTTCTCTGACCATCCAGTTTGCGTTTCACTTGTCTCAGGCCCGCCCCTTCGACTTCGACGACCGACGCATTTAGTTCTTCCATCAGTTGTCTTGGTGACCCGTCTGCTTTCTTGGCTCCGTCTTCCAGTATGGCCAGCCGATGACACCGTTCCGCTTCGTCCATGAAATGGGTCGAGACAATCATTGTTGCCCCTTGATCGACCAGATCGAACAACTGTTCCCAAAATGAACGACGGGTTTCCGGGTCGACCGCTGATGTAGGCTCGTCCAGGAAAAGCAGTTTTGGGCTGTGCATGACCGTCGCTGCAAGGGCCAGTTTTTGCCTTTGTCCGCCGCTCATACTGCCGGTGAGCTGATTGACGTTTTCCGTCAGATCGTAAGTTTCCAGAAGTTCATCTATCCGCGTCGCCGCTTTCCTTTTTGGCATTCCATAGATTTCCGCCGCAAACATGAGGTTTTCCAGAACGGTCATGTCCCGGTAATAAGAATAAATCTGCGTCATATAGCCGATTTCGTTCTTTAAGGGTTCGGCGAACTCTGGCATCGATCGCCCTAGAACTGAAATCGAGCCGCTGCTTGGCGTCAATAGGCCTGTCAGCATGCGCATGGTCGTCGTTTTTCCACATCCATTCGGACCCAAAAACCCATAAATCTGACCGGTCCTAATTTCGAGGTCCAGGTTATCGACTGCCGTCTTTTCCCCAAACCGTCGAGTCAAACCTTTGGTGGAGACCACCAGATCGGTCATGGCATCTGTACCTGAACGGGAA
>JBPCWT010000123.1:0-2631 GCA_051009255.1 Ruegeria sp.
GCCCAAATGCCGCTCGGGTCGTGCGGCATTCCACGGTTTCGGTGTACGTTGTACGCTAAACGGTGTTGGCAGATCAGGCGCAATCCGTAACCGATTAATAACCAGTCATTTCCAGGTATCCGCGCCCAATATGACTGCCGGAAATCTGAACTGGTCCTTCCCAGTAAACAAATCGCGTGTTCATCCATGAATCGGGATTAAGTGCGGCGACTTCTACATCCACGCCGCGTTCAGGCAATTCAACGCGCCACCGCGTTGGGGCCGTTCGGTTCGCAACGGCAGTCGTCTCTAGTGGAGTTAGACGGATCGCCCCATTGGGCAGGGTCGTTGTTCGCCCCTCGGCATCTATCCAGGTGGCCGAGGTGAAATCCCCGCGTTCGCCACGCAATCGAAATGCCATCAAGCGATCACCACCGTCAAAATTCAGAGAAAACCAATCCCAACCGCTTTGATCCTCGGCCAGCGGTTGCGAAGACCATTCCCGATCCAGCCAGGCAGACCCCGTTACAGAAACATATTTGTCAGGAAGTTGCAGCGTTCCACTCACTATGTATGACGGCTGCGAATAATAGTAACTGGCTTGCCCATCGCGGGATTTGACCGAGTACCCATTATCGCCGTGAAAAACCAATGGACCTGTGGCTTGCAAGGACAACTGATAGCCAAAATCTGGCCCGCGTGCTGTCAACGACAAAGTACCCAAATCTTCGCCCTGCATGACCCATTCGTCAATCCAGGCTGAAAATGGGCTGGCTGTGACACCGGCTTGTCCAATCCCGCCACGTGCAAGCCTTTCCGTCGAATAATGATTATCCGGGGTCGTGACCGCTGCGTGGCCCATCCAAAGTTGTGGGCTCTGCCAGTTCTCAGATTCAAATGGCTTCAGGGCAGACCGAAACAGTGTCCATTGAATACCATAGTCGCGCCCATCGTCGCCTTTCAGGTTTGCGGTCAAGTACCACCATTCAATCCTAAAACCGGGATGAGGACCGTGATCCTTGGGAAATTCGAATTTGTAACCGGGATCAGGCACATCGAAACCGTCGGCCTTGCCGCCCAATCCCGCATATCCTTGAGCAAAGGCGCATACAGGTAAGAAAAGAAAAACTAAAAGGGCTTTAACGTTCATTGGCAAATACCCTGAGTAGGTCTGCCGGGGGAATCCGCCACAAGCGCCAGGCGGGTAACGCAGCAGCGACCAGCGCTGCCAGCAGCGTTAGCAGGAACAGACGCAACCAGGCAGTCGGGAAAAGATACATTGGCAGTTGCCATCCAAATGCCTCGACGTTGATAACAGTCAGCAGAACCCACGCCAGAACAAGGCCGAGAGGCAGCGCCAGACAGGCCGTCAACGCCGCCAAAAGAACGCTTCGAAGCAGTTCCATCCGTGCCAGTCGCAAGCGATTTATGCCTAATGCCCAAACAGGGGCTATTTGGGGCAATCGCTGTGTCCAAAGCGTCAGAAGGCTGGTCAGTATTGCAAACCCGGCAACGCCCAGCGTCACGATGTTCAGCGCCGAGGTCACCACAAAAGTTTTTTCGAAAATTGCACGAGATTGTGCCTTCATCGCGGCCTGATGCACCACCGATTGCGGGGGCAGGTCAAATCTGTCCCTCAGCGATTGGGCCAGCTCGGCCGTTTTATCAGGCGCAATTCTTATGCCAAACCGGCGGCTGCCAGTGCCGGGGGCGATTGCGTCCAGCAGCTGCATCGAAACGATGGCTTGCCCGGTGGGATTACCATAATCAGAGTATACGCCTGCGATTGTCAGTGACCAATCAGGTGACAAGGCAAGCGTGTCACCGGGCCAAAGATTTGATCTGCGGGCAAGTTGTTCGTTTACCAATATGGCCGTTCCTTGGGCAACCTGATCCCACACGTTCGGAACTGAGTCCAGCAACGGCCAGTTCTGGCGATAAGTTGGATCGTCAATAATTCCATATAAAAAAAGCGGTCCAGTTTCATGCGCCAACTCTGCCCGCCGGATCGGTAGTACAGCCCGAGCCCGTGTTTCCAGCCATTTTGCGATTACCGCGCCCTGCTGGTCATCAACAGCGGTCACATACAATTCGGACGTCAATCGTTGATCCAGCCAGCCCAGAAATGTCAGGCGGAAACTGGAAACCATTGTCCCGACACCGATATTCGCGGAAAGCGCGAGCAAAAGCGCCATCAAGGCAAGCGATAGGCCAGGCAATTGCGCGCGCATGTCAGCCCAAACCCACTGCGCCGTGGCGCTGCTGGAACGACGCTCTGCCTGAGACAGGAAGAATCCCAATATCGGCGGCAGCAAAAACGCAGCCCCCGAAAGAACACCAGCTAGCATTGCAAAACCGGCGATTAGCCCGCCGAAACTGACCAAAGAGATGACCCCGGCAGAAATCAATGCTGCTCCAGACACAAGCGCCACGCGGTTGCGGCGAGTCCCGTCGCGCCACGCCTGAAGTCCGGGTCCGGCCAATATGGGTAACTGAGATAAGCGCCACAGGGATTGGCCACTGGCAAACAGGGTCCCTGCGACGGCCATCGCTAGCCCAGCAAGCACCCACGTTGGGCGCAGGGTCATCTGTCCCTCAACCGGTGCGCCGTATAGACCGCGCAATGTGGCGGCTACATCCGGCAGCAAAGCT
>JBPCWT010000124.1:0-2991 GCA_051009255.1 Ruegeria sp.
ACGTTTTGGGGCTGTCCGCGCATTCCCGGCGCGATAGCGCGATAACTTCGAAAAATGCGCAATTTGTGTTAGGGGTTTTTCCGTCGCCGGAAAGCTTGTTAATGGACAAGCTGACTTCGCCGCCAACAAAGTCGAACATTCTGGAGTTTGCGTAGGCAGCGTGTGCATAAAATCCGCTTCCATACTCTTCCAGATACTCCACAATCCTGCAGTCCCCAGCATACCCTATATGCAACGCCTCAAACGCGGCTTCATGGTGTTGCGGGACGTCCATACGTCAAACAATGCACGGTGGCACGCGGCGAAGGCTGCGCAACGCAAAATTTTGTCATTATTAACAACGCACTACCCGGAAATTATGTCGATTTGACCGTCAAAGAGCTGCGTGGTCAAAGTATGTATTTTCAGCAGCAGATTTTAGTAAAGCCCTGCAACCCTTGCTCTCAACTTGATCAGGGATGCCACGGTGTCGATTGTTGGGGTTGGGGTTTCTGTCAGCTGGCCCAATTCCTGTACTGACGTGACCAGCGCATCTATTTCCAGCGGCCGACCCAAATCCAAATCCTGCCACATCGATGTCTTGTGCGCACCAACAGCGGCACCGCCGTCAATTCGTTTTTCCACACCAATCGGAAATTTGATTCCCAGTTTTTCCGCGATCTCCTGCGCCTCAATCATCATTGCCCGCGCAACAGATCTGGTGCCCGTGTCCGTGCACAAGACATCAAGAGTTGAATGCGTCAGGGCGGAAATAGGATTAAACGACAAGTTGCCCCAAAGTTTCAGCCAAATTTCGTCCCGGATACGTGGGCGTACGGGCGCGCGCAGCCCGGCGGCTGACAGGGCGGATGACAATCTGGCAGCGCGGTCGGACTTAGTGCCATCAGGCTCGCCCAGAGAGAAGCGATTGCCCTCCACATGTTTAACCACACCCGGGGAAACAACCTCTGCCGCAGGATAAACGACACATCCAAGCACCCGCTCTGGCCCAAACCCGTTCCACTGCGCGTCGCCTGGATCAACGGATGCCAACCGCGACCCTTCGAAAGGGCCGCCCAGTTTGTGAAAATACCACCAAGGCACCCCATTCACGCCACTCACGATCGTCGTGTCGTCGGCAATCAGCGGCTGCATCGAGGCGACGATTGCCGGAACCGAATGCGCTTTCAGCGTGATGAAAACATAGTCCTGCGGGCCAAGGTCCGTCGCACTGTCCGAGGCATTTACTTTGACGTTTACAGGTTCTTGCCCTTCCTCAAGCAAGGTCAGCCCGTTTTCTTGAATTGCAGCTAAGTGTGGGCCACGCGCGACGATGCTGACATCCACGTCAGTCCGGGCAAGTTTTGCGGCGACGTACCCTCCGATAGCTCCTGCGCCAAAGATACAAATTTTCATGGTCTAAGCCTCTGCAAGTCCTAATTTGGCCGCCATTCCGATCCTTTGAATCTTGCCGGTCGCGCCCTTTGGAATTTCTTCAAGAACAACAACTGTTTTTGGCACCTTGAATTTAGCAAGCCGTGAACCGACAAAGTCCCGAATTTCTTGTTCGATAATCGTTATGCTTTCTGAAAGTACAACCGCAGCAGCAATGTCTTCGCCCAGTTTGTCGTGAGGCACGGCAAAACAGACTGCCTGAACGATGTCTGGATGACTTAGAAGCACAGCGTCAACTTCAAGTGGGCTGATTTTCTCGCCGCCTCTATTGATAAGTTCCTTTAGCCGCCCAGTCAGTTGCAGATAGTTTTCTTCGTCGAACGAACCTTGGTCACCTGTGCGAAACCATTGCTTTCCGTCGGCTTCAAAGAAGTTTTCGGTATTTGCTTTCGGGTTGCTTTCGTATCCCAGCGTCACGTTTGGACCGCTGATAACGATTTCACCGATGTCGCGAGAATTGATCAGAACATTTTTGGTCTCGTCTGCAATTCTTACATCCGGACCGGCAGGGATTCCAACTGATCCAGGTTTCTGCTTGCTGGGTGGAAGTGGATTGCAACACATCTGATGCGTTGCTTCGGTCATCCCGTAGGCTTCGATGACGGGGGCTTTGAAGGTTTCTACCAACTCTTGCATTACCGGCGCGGGCAAAGACGCAGAGGACGAACGTAAAAACCGCAATCTTGAATCCTCGATGACCGATCGGTTTCGTGAAGCCCTGCCAAGTATTGCTTGGTGCATCGTCGGAACAGCAGTGAACCAAGTTGGATTAACTTCGGCGACTTGGGAAAAAAAGCTAAGGGCGTTAAAGCCTTGGGTGCAACTAATTTGCGCTCCGGCTCCTACAGACGCGGCAACAGCTGCGATCAGGCCGTGGATGTGAAACAGCGGCATGATACTGAGGCACCGGTCGTCAGATGTCAGCTTTAGTGAGGCTGCAACGTTATGCGCCGAGGCATAGATGTTTGCCTGTGTTAATGGCACAATCTTCGCTCGCGATGTTGTCCCAGAAGTGTGAAGGATAAGCGCCACGTCGTCTTCACCCGAAGGTGATGCTTCCGCTACCCCAATCGGGTCACACGGCAAAATCGAAAACTGCCCGGCTGGCATGGAACTGTCATGTGAAATCCGCAAGACCGGGATTCCAAGCTGTATTGCCGCCTGCACTGCGGGACCGTCTTCTTCTTTGTTTACTAAAAGTGCCTTGGCCACCAAGTCTTCTAGATAAAAAGCGTATTCTTCGTGAGTATAGTTGGGATTTAGCGGTGCGGTGGTCGCCACCTGAGCCACGGATAAAAACGTCGTCGCCATCTCTGGTCCATTTGGCAACACAATGGCCACGCGGTCGCTGCGACCTACTCCGATCTGCTGTAGGTCTCTGGCGACCCGGTCGCAAAGCTCCCGCAAACCTTGGTAGGTCAACCAAGACCGACCAGGAGATCCTATGGCATCGGCAGTGTCAGGGTGCGAAGCGATCAAATTAGCAATTGAATGAGACATCCGACATCCATTGAAACAGCATTCGATTGAGTAGAAGTTCTCGCGCCGCTATTGTTA
>JBPCWT010000125.1:0-5077 GCA_051009255.1 Ruegeria sp.
TCGTGTGGGCGCAATCTTCGATCACAATCACGCCTGCGCTATCACAAATTTGCATCAAACGATCCATGTCGCACAGATGACCGCGCATGTGGCTAAGCATCAGCACCCTCGCCTGCCCCGCCTTCAATGCCAGATCGTCCAGATCAATTGTCAGCGCATCTGTAACGCCCACAAAAACAGGTTGTGCACCAACCGATGCAATAGCCCCAGGAACCGGTGCGAGCGTAAAGGCATTGGTCAGAACCGGATCACCCGGCTTGACGCCAACCGCGCGCAAGGCTGTTGCCAAAGCATACCCGCCCGAGGCCACTGCTAGACAAAATCGCGCACCCATCTGAGACGCGAATTCCTGTTCCAGCAACGCGGTTTCACCCAGCTCACCCTGTGCGACGTTGTAGCGATGCAAACGACCATGCCGCATAACAGCAATCGCAGCTTCGATCGCCTCTTCGGGGATCGATTCCTGTTGGGTAAAACTGCCGGTGAATTTTTCGCTCATGGGCCAGTTGTGAGTGCGAAACAGAGCCGGGTCAAGACGTCAATCCCGGATCAGGCTGCAACCCCGATCAAGGTCGGAACCATCCCCGGCAAATCGTCGAAATGATGCAGCAAGGCCTCGGGCTGTAACGCAGCCATATCCTCACCAGATGGGCCAAACGTAACCAGTACTGATGGTACACCAGCTGCGCGGGCCGTGTTCCTGTCCGTATCGGAATCCCCGATCAGAACGCACAGTCCGGGATCACCGCCAGCACGCCGCACGGCCTCTCGCAACGGTTCGGGATCCGGTTTACGAACCGGTAACGTATCGGCCCCTACAAGCGATGAAAAAACATCGCGCACCCCAAGCCGTTGCAACAAGAGTTCCGCGAGTGCCTCTGGCTTGTTTGTGCAGATACCTACGCCGTAACCTGCCTCTTTTAATTCATGTACTGCAGCAATCGCGCCGGGATAGAAATGGGTATGCGTATCAATAGCCTCTGAATACGCCTCCAAAAGAATTGGATAATACTCCTGAACTGTCTCGTCTTTGTAAGCACCTAAACGTTTTAGGCCATGTGTCAGCATGTTCCGGCCGCCACGCAAAGCAACTGCTGCGTCATGCCCCGGAACCAGAACATCCCCGTGCCCCATATGCCGAAAACAGTGGTTCGCCGCTGCCAGCAAATCACCGGAAGTATCCGCCAATGTTCCGTCCAGATCGAAGATGACCGTGCTCATGCTGCCTCCATGTTCGGCGGGTTTCCGCCATGTCGTGTTGCAAACGGCAATCTAGTTTGATCGCCGAAACGCTTGCGACTTTGCCCCCAGCGGATAAAACGACCCACAACAAAACAAAAGAGAAATCGTCCTTATGAGTATTGCCCTTGTCATCCTTGCCGCAGGAAAAGGCACCCGGATGAATTCGGAAATCCCAAAGGTGCTGCATCCAATTGCCCAGGTTCCGATGTTGGTGCACACCATGCGCGCAGGCGCTGTTCTGTCGCCAGAACGTACTGTTGTCGTCACCGGTCATGGTGCCGAAGCAGTGGCACGTGCAACCATGGCCGAGGATGAAACAGCGCAGGTCATTCAACAGACTGAGCAGCTTGGCACGGCCCACGCGGTCGCGCAGGCACGTAAGACACTGGATGGCTTTTCCGGCGATGTGGTTGTCCTTTATGGTGACACGCCGTTTCTGCAGTCTGAAACGCTTGAACGGATGGTCGCCGCCCGAAAAGACAATGATCTGGTGATATTGGGGTTCGAGGCCGCTGACCCCGGCCGGTATGGCCGCCTTGTCATGAATGGCGAAACACTGGAGCGAATTGTAGAATACAAGGATGCCTCGGATGGAGAGAAAAGTATAACCCTTTGTAATTCAGGTCTTTTGGCCTGCAATTCAGAAACTCTTTTTTCACTGATAGACATGGTTGGAAACGACAATGCAGCAGGTGAATACTATCTTCCCGACGTTGTCGAAATCGCACGTGATCGCGGACTTGATTTAACCGCTGTGTCCTGCGACGAGGCCGAAACCCTTGGCGTCAACTCCCGCGCTGATCTTGCGGCGGCGGATGAGGTGTTTCAATCCCGCGCACGCGCTGAACTGACGGAATTGGGCGTTACCCTGATGGCACCGGATACGGTTTATCTGGCGGCAGATACCGTAATCGGCCGCGATTCCGTGATCGAACCGAATGTGGTTTTCGGCCCCGGAGTTACCGTGGAAAGCGACGCAACAATTCGGGCGTTTTCACATCTTGAGGGGTGTCATGTCAGCCGTGGCGCTATCGTTGGTCCCTATGCCCGGCTCAGACCGGGTGCAGAGCTTGCCGAAAACGCACGCATCGGGAACTTTGTCGAAATAAAAAATGCCGAAATCTCTGAAGGTGCGAAGGTCAATCACCTCAGCTATATCGGCGATGCATCGGTCGGTGCGGCGTCAAACATCGGCGCAGGCACGATTACATGCAATTATGATGGTGTAATGAAGCACCACACGACGATTGGTGAAAATGTCTTTGTCGGTTCGAACACAATGCTTGTTGCACCGGTGACACTTGGCGATGGCTCGATGACAGCCACCGGGACGGTTGTGACCCGCGATGTGGAACCCGACGCGCTTGCGGTTGCCCGCGCCAGACAAGACAACAAACCGGGCTATGCCCGCAAATTGTTTGATATGTTGAAGGCGAAGAAGGCTCGCCGGGACAAAGGAGCCTGATCATGTGCGGTATTGTCGGAGTACTTGGGCAGCACGAAGCGGCACCCATTCTGGTCGAGGCCCTGAAGCGGCTGGAATATCGAGGATATGACAGCGCCGGGATCGCGACGGTAAACAGTGGCGCGCTGGATCGCCGCCGCGCGGTCGGTAAACTGGTCAACCTCAGCGACCTGTTGGTTCATGATCCACTGCCGGGCAAATCAGGAATTGGACATACCCGTTGGGCGACACATGGGGCCCCATCAATCACCAACGCCCACCCTCACCGCGCCGGCCCGGTGGCAGTTGTTCACAATGGTATCGTTGAAAACTACCGCGAACTGCGTGCCGAACTGGCCGAATCCGGCGTTGGGTTCCAGACGGAAACTGATACAGAAACCGTCGCCCTGATGGCAGAACACTACATCCAGTCGGGACTTAACCCAGTAGATGCGGCCCTGAAAACCGTTGATCGGCTCGAAGGCGCGTTCGCACTCGCCTTTCTGTTCAATGGCGAAGATGACCTGATCGTCGCTGCCCGCAAGGGTTCTCCGCTGGCCATCGGTCACGGTGACGGTGAGATGTTCGTTGGCTCTGACGCTATCGCACTGGCCCCATTGACTGATCGAATTACCTATCTGGAGGAAGGCGATCGCGCCGTTCTGACCCGCACATCGCTGGAAATCCGGAACGAGGCAGGCGAGTTAGCAAACCGCGAAACACGCAGGGTCAAGCTGGATCATACGCGGGCTGACAAAGCAGGCCACAAGCATTTCATGGCAAAGGAAATCGCCGAACAGCCCGTAGTTGTAGCCGAGGCCATTCGTTCATACCTGCCGACAGGCAGTGATCGGGTTGAATTTGCCGGTGCCGATCTGGATTTTTCCAAAATTGACCGGCTGACGATGGTGGCATGCGGAACCGCATACTATGCCTGTCTGACCGCAAAGTACTGGTTCGAACAGCTTGCAAAGATACCGGTCGAGGTCGATATCGCCAGCGAGTTTCGCTATCGCGAGCCACCGATCACAGACCGCACATTGGCATTATTCGTCAGCCAATCCGGCGAAACAGCAGACACATTGGCGGCCCTGCGATATTGCGAAGGCAAGGCCGACAAGATTCTGTCGGTCGTCAATGTCCCCGAAAGCTCGATTGCGCGGGAGAGCGATATTGCCCTGCCTATCCATGCCGGGGTCGAAATTGGTGTCGCCTCGACCAAAGCATTTACGTGCCAGTTGAGCGTATTGCTGATGCTTGCCCTCAAGGCCGCATCAGATCGCGGCACTCTGACGGAAGAGGAAATGGCCGACCACGCTGCCGCATTGCGCGGCCTGCCATCCGTGCTGAACACCGCGCTGGACCAAAACCGCGCGATCCGAAAATCTTCACAACGCCTCAGCGAAGCGCGCGACGTCTTGTTTCTTGGCCGTGGCCTGATGTACCCACTGGCGTTAGAGGGCGCGCTAAAACTGAAGGAAATCAGCTATATTCACGCCGAAGGTTATGCGTCGGGCGAATTAAAGCATGGCCCCATCGCCCTGATCGACAAACATATGCCGGTCGTTGTCATGGCCCCCAAAGACGCCGTTTTTGACAAGACGGTGTCGAACATGCAGGAGGTGATGGCACGCAAGGGCAAGGTCATTTTGGTATCTGACGATGACGGCATCGCCGATGCCCAGGATGGTGTCTGGAGCACAATCCGCATGCCTCATATCCACCCAAGCCTGACACCAATCTTATACGCAATTCCAGCCCAGCTTTTGGCCTATCACACCGCAGTCGCCAAAGGCACAGATGTGGATCAACCAAGAAACCTGGCAAAATCCGTAACGGTGGAGTGAGGTTGACTTACGCCCATGCTCACCACCCATCTTGATCAGATCAAGGCATATGCCAACACCGAAAAAGCCGAACAAATGGCCGCCTATCACAAGGCGGATCGCCCATATCTGGGCGTACCGAACCCGGTCCTGAACGATCTGACAAAAAGCTGGCGACGCGAATTGGACGTGTCTCAGCGCGTTGATCTGGCAAGAGAGTTGTGGAAAACAAACATCCACGAGGCGCGTTTGGCGGCTGCCAAGCTACTGACGCAGGCACGAATAAGACCCGATGAAGATGCCTGGACTCTTTTGCAGAGCTGGCTGCCATCATTCGACGGATGGACCGTGGCAGATCATGCTTGCATGGCAATGCAAAAAAGATTGGTGGCCGAACCTTCTCGTCTGGATCAGGTCGAAACATGGACCAGATCAGATCATATGTGGACCCGTCGCGCAGCGTTGGTGGCGACCCTGCCCTGGACAAAGCAAAACCACCCCAAACCAGAGGACTTGCAAAGGCGCGACAGAATACTGGATTGGGCCTCAGGGTATGTTTCTGACA
>JBPCWT010000126.1:0-3846 GCA_051009255.1 Ruegeria sp.
GCATCATTCTGCCGCTGGTTCTGCTGGTTGTTGTTGCCGCAGCTGTTGCAGCAAGCTAAAGACGACGCGAGTCATCTGAAGAAAAGGCGGTGGAATTTCCACCGCCTTTTTTCGTTTTCAGGCGACAGAATGCTTAATCCAGCCAGCCTCTGAGGTTGTCTTCGATGATTTTTCTCAGTGCAGAGATATGTGCGTTTTCGTCGTTTAGGCAAGGAATATAGGTAAAGCTTTCTCCCCCTGCTTCCTTAAAACTGTCTTGAATTTCTTCGTTGATTTCTTCGAGTGTTTCGATGCAATCGGCGGAAAAAGCGGGCGCGATGACCGCAATGTTCTTTTTCCCTGCTCGCGCAAGTTCTGCCACGTATTCCACCGTGTACGGCTTTAGCCATTCTTCTGGTCCAAAGCGGGACTGAAACGTGGAAACCAACTGATTGTCAGACCAGCTTAGCCGCTCTTTCAGCAATCTTGTCGTTTTGACGCACTGGCAATGATACGGATCGCCTTGCCGCAGATACCGTTCCGGCATGCCGTGATACGAGCAGACCAGTACATCCGGTTTCTTCTCCATCTTTGAATAGGCCCGCTCAACCGACTGCGCGAGGGCATCAATATAGGCCGGTTCATCGTAGTACGCAGATATTGTGCGCGCAGCTGGCTGCCACGCCTCCTCCATCAATGCGCGAAAGAACTGGTCATTTGCCGTTGCGGTCGTTGCTCCGGCGTATTGCGGGTAAAGTGGAAAAAAAAGCACCCGGTCACAGCCCGCTGCGACCATCTCTTTCACTTTGGATTTGGTCGAAGGATTGCCGTAGCGCATGCAGAAATCCACCACGACCTGATCTCCGTAGCGCGCTTCGATCGCCTTGCGCAATTTGACCGTCTGATCCTTGGTGATGGTCATCAAGGGGCTTTCGCCCTTGTCGTGATTCCAAATTGATTTGTATGCTTCGCCCGAGCTGAAGGGGCGCTTTGTCAGAATGATTCCCTGCAGAATCGGTTGCCATTTCCACGCTGGGTAATCGATTACCCTTTTGTCTGACAGAAACTCGTTCAGATAGCGCCGCATCGGCCAGTAACTGTAATCGTCTGGTGTGCCCAGGTTGGCCAACAGAACTCCGACCCGTCCCATCTTAACCTTTGGATGATCGTCAGGGGCATGAGCAGGGCGGGTGGCGTCAAACATATCGGGCTTCCTGAATTTTTCTGAATCCGGCCTTAGATAACTGGAAATGTAAAGTCGTCAATCGCGCAGTTTTGCTTCGTCTGTTCCCAAGGCCTCTGCCAGCCGCATCTGGGCAGAGCCGGGGCGCAATGGTTTAGGCTGCCCGTCATCAGGCGACCAGCCGGTCAGACAGATCAGATCGAATGTAGCAATCAGCCGGTTTTCGGCTGTCCTAAAATGATCGACATAGTGGTGCTGCGCTTTTTCGAACACGATCCGTCTGGTTGGGTGTTTCAGTCGCGCGGTCAGGGCATTTGTTTCCCCCATATCCCGAAGGTCGCGCATCAGGTGCCAGATATCACTATACTCGGCTTTCAGCGCCATATTGTCGGCAACCGGCAGGGACAGTCCGGCACGCTGTAGCAACGCGCCCAAATCCCGAAGTTCCGCCATGGGAGAGATTCGCGGGCTCAGGCCACCGGTTACGTCGATTTCGGCCTGACCCAATGCAGCACGAAGTTCGTGTAAGGTTTCACCGCCCAGGCAAACCGCGATCATCAAGCCGTCGGGCTTTAATGCACGATTGCACTGAATAAGCTGACCAACCGGATCGTTGGCCCAGTGCAGGGCCATCGCGTGAATCATCAGATCATGCCGCCCGGATTGGAGTGGAAGAACCTCGTCATCCGCCACAAGAACCGCGTCGGGCAACGCGCCTTCCCAAAGATGCGGAAACGGAGTTACGACAGCAGGTGTTGTAAACGTCCTGTTTACCATGGAAAGGCGATCCTGAACCTCACTCACAGCACAGCGATGCAGGAACAACGCATCATCCTGCACGCGATTGCGGTGGGTCGACAAAGCCGCGCGGTCAAATAAAGAGGGCGAATTGGATTCCGGCATTTTCATGCAGCGCAATTATCGCAAGTGGCGGCCGATTCAAACCTTGGCCGAACTTATTTATCCGCCGCGATGCCTGGGCTGCGGGAGTCTGGTGACCTCCGACTTTGGTCTTTGCGGACCATGCTGGAGCGAAACAGCGTTTATCGGCGGCGCGGTTTGCGAAAGTTGCGGCACGCCGTTGCCGGGGCACGTCCGGGATCAAAGTGTCGAATGCGATGACTGCATGAACTCGCCACGACCCTGGCAGGCTGGGCGCGCGGCCCTGTTGTATCAGGCCCGCGCCCGAAAACTGATTCTGGCGTTAAAACATGGCGACCGGCCCGAGCTGGCAAAACCGGCTGCGCGCTGGATGGCCATAGCCGGTCATGAACTGTTTCGGCCGGACATGCTGTTTGCGCCCGTGCCGTTGCATTGGTCGCGCTTGGCCAAGAGGCGTTACAATCAATCTGCACTGCTTGCCCAGTATATAAGTGAAGAAACCGGTCACAGCGTTTGTCCGGACCTGCTGCTTCGTCACACACGCACGCCAATTCTGGACGGTAAAACGGCGCCAGAGAGGGCGAAAATATTAACAGAATCGATTGCCGCAAACCCAAGGCATTCCACAAAAATGGTTGGGCGCGAAATCTTGCTGGTGGATGATGTGATGACGTCGGGCGCAACGTTGACGGCCTGCACGCAAGCCTGCATTGCATCAGGCGCAGAACATATTTTCGTGTTGGTACTGGCACGCGTTGCCAAGGATGCCTAATTCCACCAAGATCGCAGGAATTCCAAGGAAGCAGGTAATGAAATCCGTCGAAATTTACACGTCTCCGCTTTGCGGCTTTTGCCACGCGGCCAAACGACTTTTGAATCAAAAAGGCGTCGAATTCAAGGAAATCGACGTTTTGATGCAACCAAAACAAAAACCCGAGATGATTCAGCGCGCCGGTGGGCGTCGATCCGTTCCCCAGATTTTCATTGGGGAAACACATGTTGGTGGATGCGACGACCTCTATGATCTTGAGCGCGCCGGAAAGCTCGACCTCCTGCTGGCGGCGTGATGAAAACCGCGCTGCTGCAGATCACGTCATCGGATGATCCGGTTGAAAACCTGGACATGGTTCGCGCCATGGTGACTGATGCCGCAGTGCAAGGTGCAAAGTTCATTCTGACGCCCGAGGTCACAAATTGCGTTTCGACCAGCAGAACGCGTCAGCAAGAGGTTTTGCAGTTAGAAGAAGACGACCGCACGTTGGCTGGATTGCGCAAGCAGTCAGCTGAATTGGGTATCTGGCTATTGATCGGATCGCTTGCGCTGAAATCTCACGATGCGGATGGGCGGTTCGTGAACCGCTCGTTCATGATCGACCCCGAAGGGCAGGTCGCCGCGCGTTACGACAAGATTCATATGTTTGATGTGCAGGTGTCCGAATCCGAGATCTACCGCGAATCAGCGGGATACCGTCCCGGTACAAGGGCCGTGATCGCGGATACTGATTTTGGCAAGGTCGGGGTGACCGTCTGCTACGACCTGCGATTTCCACATCTGTATGCAGCGCTGGCGCAGGCCAGTGCCATTATTTTGACTATACCTTCTGCATTTTCGCCGGTTACGGGTGCGGCGCATTGGGAAACGCTGGTAAGGGCCCGCGCTATTGAAACCGGCTGTTGGGTGATTGCGCCTGCGCAAACCGGGGAACACCCCAATACGCGTGGGAAAACGCGAACGACCTATGGCCATAGCCTTGTTGTCGCGCCTTGGGGAGAGGTGCTGATCGACGCAGGAACCGATCCCG
>JBPCWT010000127.1:0-3322 GCA_051009255.1 Ruegeria sp.
CGAATATCCCAATAGCTGCGTGATGTTTACGTTGGAACGCAGCTGCCCCACCAATCCTGCAGCATGCCAGGTCGACCCGGAGGTCAGCGCTGCTTTTTCAAGCAGCAGTACTTCCTCACCCATCTGCGCAAGGTGATACGCTGTCGAGCAGCCGATAATGCCACCGCCGATGATGAGGGTCTTAGCAGAAGAAGGAAGCGTCATGGTGGGTCCTTACGTGTTTTGGAAATCTTGCAGTGCAGCATTCAACCGATCCATATTCTCGGCGGTGTAGCCGGCATAGTCGAAGTCCAGGTCCGAATGGATTTCCGACGTCATTGACCAAAGGGTCTCTCTCATCAGCGAGACACTTTTCATAGCTTGGTAAGCGCGCCAATGTGTGTCGGCAGGGACATCAAAGTACTGTTCGAGTATGCCCGTCTCCTGCGCTTCGGAGAATCCGTTGTTGCCAGCCAGCCCCGCAAGATCAAAGAGCGGCGTGTTGAACCCGCCATACTCCCAGTCGATCAGCAAAAGATTGGTCCCGTCATCAAGGATGTTGGCCGCCAGCAAGTCATTGTGACCAATGACCAGAGTCACCGGGCCGGTCGCCTCTTCCAGCTTGTCCAGCTCGTCCATCAATCCCGGCAGTTTCGAAACATGACGAGACCCGTCGGCGCGCAGCCGGGTTGCATATGTGCGGTTCACCTGGAACGGCCAGAAGGTCAGCACGGGCATGGTCAGATGGGGGCCCAGAGCATGGTGCATGTGCTTCAGAAGGTCAACGATACGAGGGACGTTTGCCGGATCGCGGGCCATCTCTTCGGTATAGGTTTGGGCCTCGATGAAATCGAGTACCAGCACCCCCGGTTCGTGATAACGGACGGCAGGTGAAATCCCTGCGGCTTCCGCCGCACAGCTAAGCGCGAGCTCGTTCCAGCGCAGTACGCCATGCTCGGGAATATCTTCTCCCAGCCGGACAACATAGCGGCGATCACCATCCGCCACCCGCAGATTGACGTTGGTGATCCCGCCGCTCAACGGCTGGATCTGATCCGGGTTGTCAAAACACGGCAGTTGCGCCGCGCGGGAAATGGCGTCCACAATCATAGACCTAACCTCCGTTTTTGATGGCCCGGCAAGGCGTGCACGATGCCATCCGCTACAATCGCGATAAATACCACCGAAAGGCCTGCGAAGATGCCCTGACCTGCATTGGCCTTGGTCAACGCAATGTAGACCTCTTGACCCAGATCTCGGGTGCCCACAAGCGCGATGATCACCAGCATCTAAAGCGCAAGCATGGCCAAAACGTCGAACCCCAACGCACCGGCCCCGATCATGGATGTGATGATCACCATGTTCAGCGTCAACATGGTCACCTGGTTCACCCCGACCATAAGCGTCGGTGTCGCCGTCGGCACCCGCACTTTCCGTGTCGTCTGGCGCGGCGTGGCCCCCATCATCCGACCGTCCTCCAGAAGCTCTTCGAGACCCCCCGCAACGCCACGATTGTCGCCCGGATCATCGGTGGCATCGCGTAGAACACGGTTGCAACAAGTGCGGCCACCGGGCCGAAGCGGTACTACCAATCGCGGACGGTTTCATGACTGACATCAATACCACGCTCGTGAACAAGATCTTCGACATTCCGCAACGAAAGTGGAAACCAGATGTACAGAATAACCGCCAAGCGGATGAACACGGGAATGATTTTGGAATACTTGAAAGAGGCAGGTCTGTTCATTCCCAAACGATACGCAACCCCCCTTCCCCGCTCACGCAAAGTTAATCTGACCGGACCCTCCAACTTACTCCACAATTTCGTTGATCAATCGTGTCTCCAGAAGCTGACCGTTCTGGTAAAGAACAGGGTAAGCAATAGATGCAATATGGCTGTTGAACTCACGGAAAGCCCGCAAAGTCTCAAGGTGAATATCACTGGTTTCGAAACTTTCTGTTGTCCCGTGCTGCAACCGGCGCAGGTGACGCTTGCGGCTTTCACGTTCCACGCGTTTGGTTTCGGTTTTCTCAAGGCTGAGAAGTCGGGCGCTTTCCAGATCGTCTGAAACAAGCACATTTGATGCCAGTTTCATGTTCGCCAGAATACCTTCGTGCATTTGGACAAGTTCCGACCAACCTTCCTGCGAAAAACTCGAGCCCTTGGCCCGCATTTCACCGGCCAGTACAGTCAGGCGTTTGGCGACAACGTCACCCGCCGTTTCAAGCCTGATCGCAAACTCCATAAGATCGCGCGCGGTTTTTGCATCCTGTTTTTCATATAGCTCTGGGGGTATCGCAGCGACAAAGGCTCGAATACCCGAGAGGCACCGGTTAACGTCCTTGTCAATGGCCTGAACTGATCGGATCTGTTCTTTGTCTCCGCTGCGGTACAGTTCCAAAGCAGGACGGAACATGGTTTCGAGAAGATCGCTCATCCGCAGAAGCTCACGCTTGAGGCTCGGCAAGGCCTGACTAGGATTTGCCACGTCTTCCATGTCCAATGCGCTGACTGGACGCGCGGGTTGTGGCTTATTTTCTTTCTTCTGGTCCGGCCAGAGCCTTTCGAACAAGTCCTGCCAGCGTCCACAAAACGGGAGAGTTAAAACCAACAGCGACAGATTGAACGCAAGATGGACATTAACTAACATTTGACCCCCTTGCGGGTCGCCCAAAAGCCCGGTTCGCAGGGCAAAGTTTGCCGCAAACAAACTCACCAATGCCCAACTACCTCGCAGCGCCAAATTTGCATAGGGTATTCGCCGGGCCATCACAGGCATTCCTCGGGTCAGCCAGACCGGAATGAAGGCCGAGCCGAAATTCGCGCCAAACACCAAAAACATCCCGGCGGCAAAAGGGATCGCTCCAATCTGCACCAGCGTCACGCACATAAGGATGGCCGCAACCGAAGAATGCATAACGAAAGCCAAGGCACCCCCGACAAGAAATGCGGTTATATAGTCGCGTGCCAGATAATCCGCCACAGCTGGCAAAAAAGCACTGCCCCGAATAGGATCCATCGCCTCGCGAAGGAACCGAAGTGATATCAAGATAAAGGCCACACCCATCAGGATGCGCCCAAGCTGGCGCGTTTTTTTAGCTTCGGTCTTGACGAACAGATAACCGCCGATTGCCAGCAGCATTGGAACAAGCCAGTCCAACCTGAAAGATAGAATCTGGATAATCAGTGCCGAACCCAGGTCGCCTCCGAGCACTATTGCCAAGCCAGCAGGAAAACTCAACATTCCACTGGCAGCAAACCCCGAGGACAACAGTGCCACTGCCGCTGAGCTTTGCAACACAACCGCCATCATCAGACCCACGATTGAGGCTTGCAGATAAT
>JBPCWT010000128.1:0-24654 GCA_051009255.1 Ruegeria sp.
TTCGCCGTGCAGCGTACGAAAGTAATCGCTGGTTTCAGGCGCGGCGACCCGTTGCAGAATGCGATCCGCCATTTCGACAAGTGTGACCTGGACCCCGCGCTTGGCGCAGACCGCCGCAGCCTCGAGACCGATATAGCCGCCACCGACAATCAGGGCTTTCGCACCTTTGGTGACCCATGGCTCCATTCCGTCGACATGCGCCAGATCGCGCACGACATGGACGCCCTGCAGATCACCGCCGATCGAGGCGGGCAAGCGGTGCGGATCGGACCCGGTTGTCAGCGCAAGCTGGTCATATTGGATTACGTCATCGCCAACGGCCAAAGTTTTGGCCTTGGGATCAATAGCAGAAACGCGCTGCCCCAGACGAAGGGTAATGTTCTGATCCGCATAAAAACTCTGGGGCCGTAGATAAAGCCGCTCCAGCTCCATCTCTCCCAGAAGATAGGCCTTGGACAGCGGCGGGCGCTGGTAAGGCAGAACCGGCTCGGCCCCGATCAGGGTAATGTCCCCTTCAAATCCATCCTTGCGCAGCCGCGCAACCAGGGATGACCCTGCCTGCCCTGCGCCGATCACGACAATGTGGCTCATATTCCTCCCGCCTGAGTCGAAAACCTGTGGTCCCTTCCACATGCACAGCTATATGCCGGGCAAGACCGACTCGCAAATCCAACTAACAGGAGCACACAGATGATTTCAGCCGGAGACGCCCTGCCCGATGCAACCCTGACACAGGTAGGTGCCGAGGGACCCGAGCAGATACGGATGTCTGACAAGATCAAGGGGCGAAAAGTGGTGGTTTTTGCCGTTCCGGGGGCGTTCACACCGACTTGCCACTCGGCTCATGTGCCAAGTTTTATCCGCACCAGTTCCCAATTTGCCGACAAGGGCGTGGACGAGATTATCTGCGTTTCCGTCAACGATCCGTTCGTCATGAAAGCCTGGGGCGAGGCGACCGGCGCGGCCGAGGCGGGCCTGACCATGCTGGCGGATGCCGGTTCTGAATTCACAAAAGCAATTGGGATGGATTTTGACGCGCCGCCCGCAGGCCTGATCGCGCGGTCTAAACGGTATGCGATGCTGGTTGATAACGGCAAGGTCGCTGTCCTGAACATCGAAGAAAGCCCGGGAGCCTGCGAGATTTCGGCGGGCGAGGGTCTGCTGGACGCGATCTGATACTGACGACCCCGATTGTGTTCGGGGCCGAAAACTGCCGTTTGATTGAATTATGTGCATTTAACTTGCCGCCTCATCCCAATCCGCGAATACTTGGGACATATTAAGGGGAGTCATTTCATGAGACTGAATTTAATTGGCTTTGTCCTGATAAGCGCGGGATTGGTGGCCGCGTGTGGCCCGGCACCGACGCCACAAGCCCAGGCAGCGCGGCAACACGAAATTGCCTGTCTGAGCGGGACACTGGGCGGTGCCCTGATTGGCGGTGTCATTGGTAACCAGTTTGGCGGCGGATCCGGTCAGGACATTCTGACGGCTGCCGGTGCTGTGGCCGGTGGTGCGTCCGGTCAACGCTATGCGTGCTGAAAGGAAATTTGAGATGAAATATGGTTTTTCGATCCTTCTGGCCGCGATGATGTTTGCGACAGCGGCGACAGCGCAGGTCGCGCTGTTGAACGAGGCCGAGTTGAACGACATCGACAAAAACAATGACGGGTTCCTGTCAAAGGACGAATTCAATGCCTTTTCCGATTATGCCTTTCAGGCCATGGACGAGGACAAGAACGGCCAAATCGGTCTGGAGGAGGCCAAGCCGTTTCTGGACATAAAGCAATTTCAGGACACCGATCGAGACAACGACAACTCTATTTCAAGGTCCGAGTTCGACATACAAATGAACAGTGATTTTGAAGGCGCCGATAAGGATGGCAATGGCCAGTTGGATTGACGAAGTTCGGGCCTGATCTAATTGAAATCCGGGTATTCGCACGTTGTTCGGATATCTTTTACGCGGAACGGAGGGGTATATGAACAAGTGGATCTGTCTGGGTATCGTGACATTGGTAGCCGCCTGCAGCGCACCGCAGCAATCGACAGTGGTGACCGGCCCAAACGGTGAAACGCTGATACAGATCAACACCAGCGGTTTGACCTGCTATAACTCGCGCTGTCTGGACATCAACACAGGCGGCAGCGTTCGCGGCGTTGGCCGCAAGGCCACGCGCATTCCAAGCGGTATCAATGTAAGCGACGGGACGGTGACGCCGGACGAGTTCAGGCGCTTGAGCGAGGCGGCCAACCTTGCCGGCGGCATGGGATCGGGCGGTGATCGCTAGCTGAGACTGTCCATCTTGCGGGCCAGTTTGGCGTCCTGCGCTGACAACCCGCCCACATCATGCGTGGACAGCACGACCTCCACCGTGCGGTAGACATTGTTCCATTCGGGGTGGTGGTTCCATTTTTCCGCCCAGATCGCCACCCGCGTCATCCAGCCGAAAGCATCGACAAAATCTTCGAAGATAAAGGTTTTGGTGATTGCATCCCGGCCCTCGACCATGTTCCAGCCGTTCTTGAACAGCGGATCCAGCAGGGGGCCGCGCGTCTCGTTGGACAAAAGTTCGGTCATTGGTGCTCCTCCGGGTTCGATTTCCTGAACGGGCCGTAATCGGTCAGGATTTCGATTTCTTCGCCCACGGCCTGTTCTTCGGCCCGCAGATACTGCGCCACCGCATCCGCAAAACCCGGATCACCGATCCAGTGCAGGCTGTGCGTTCGTGTCGGCAGGTAGCCACGCGCGAGCTTGTGCTCTCCTTGTGCTCCGGCTTCGACCCGGGCAAGACCATGGGCAATCGCAAAGTCGATTGCCCTATAATAGCACAGTTCGAAATGCACGAAGGGGTGATGTTCGACGCAGCCCCAATAGCGCCCGAACAGCGTCTCGCGGCCAACGAAGTTCATGGCACCGGCAACGGGGTGTCCGTTGCGTTCGGCCAGAACCAGCGCAATGTCGTCGGCCATGGTTTCATGCGCGATATCAAAGAATTCGCGCGTCAGGTAAGGTGCGCCCCATTTTCGGGCACCGGTGTCCTGATAAAACTGCCAGAACGAATCCCAATGTTCCGGGCGCAGTTCTGATCCGGTCAGGGTCCGGATCACACCGCCAAATTCGCAGGCCTCGGCGCGTTCTTTGCGAATATTCTTGCGTTTGCGCGATGACAACGCGGTCAGAAAATCATCGAACGTCGCATAGTCGTCGTTGAGCCAGTGAAACTGCTGCGAGGTGCGAGACATCAGCCCCATTTGTTCCCCGGCTTCGGCCTCGGCCCGTGTGCAAAAAGTGGCGTGAAGCGAGGAAACAAGGTTGTCGGCGGCCAGTTGCACGGCCCCCTGCACGAGGGCAGACATACCAATGCCTTCGTAACCGGGTCTTACCAGAAACCGCCGTCCGGTGGCCGGGGTAAAGGGTACCGCGATCTGTAGTTTGGGATAATAACGCCCACCCGCGTTTTCAAAGGCATGTGCCCAGTTGTGATCAAAGATGTATTCGCCCTGACTGTGCGATTTGGCGTACATGGGCGCGGCACCTATCAGCATCCCGTCCTGATAGGCCGTCAGATATTGCGGCTGCCAGCCGGTTCCCCGCCCGACCGATCCGCTTTGTTCCAGCGCCAGCAAGAAGCGGTGCCTGGTGAATGGATCGACAGGGCGACCGCCGTCTGCGGCCTCGGGGCAGGCACAGATGTCCCAGTCAGCCGCCGCGATCTGCGTCAGCGTTCCCAGAACCCGAACTTCGATCTGTGCCTGATCCATGTTCCCTCCGCGCCTTATGTCTTATCTGATACGACGCTTGCGCGGTTCAAGCTGGTTGTTTTGCCAGATAGCCTTCGAATGTAACATTGTCGGCAATTTTTCGAGCCTCGGTTTCCTGCGCGGCGGAACGCACGGTCCAGCACAGGATCGGCACGCCCCTGGTTTTAAGCTCGGCAACGCGGGGGCGGTTCAGATCCGCAACCTCGTGACTGATGAAACTGGCCCCGACGCGATCAAAATCCGGTATGTCGCGCAGGCGGTCACAAGTGGCCTGCGGCAACAGCTCTTCTTCGGGGCGGTACGAGCAGGTCACCAAACCGCGCGGCAGGTTTGGCGCAAGACGCGCCAGTGCCGCAACACTGTTTGGATTGAAAGACATCAGCGCAACTGGTCCGTCATAGCCCCGAAGAGCGCGAACTGCATCCTGTTCCAGCGGTCCGACATCCGTGCCCATGGCGCCGTCCTGATCCTTGAATTCGACCAAAAGCGGAACGCGGCCCGCGACCAGTTCCAGAATTTCGGAAAATGATGGGATACCTTCGGTTCCATGTTTCAGGGCAATAGCCCCGGCATGCTCGGCAGTGATCTGTTGGATCGGCCCTGTGGCCCCGGTCAACCGCCCAAGGTCATAGTCGTGGAACACCATTGCATGATTGTCGGCGGTCAGTTGCAGGTCAATCTCGATCCCGTAGCCTGCGTCGATAGCCGCCCGTATCGCCGCCCGGCTGTTTTCCGGGCGACCGTCCGAGATATCGTGCAACGCCCGATGCGCGATCGGGCGTTGCAGGAATTCCTGAGGCAAGGGAGGTGTCATTGGACCTCGAATATGCCTTCGATCTCAACCGCTACGCCCAGTGGCAGCGACGCCGCGCTGACGGCCGAGCGCGAATGGCGTCCAGCCTCGCCCAGCGCCTCGACCAGAAAATCGGAAGCACCGTTGATGACCTGCGGTTGCTGGGTGAAATCAGCGGTCGAATTGACGAAACCCGTCAGCTTGATGACCCGCACCAGTTTGTCGATGTCACCGTTGCAGGCTGCCTTGACCTGTGCCAGCAGGTTGATGGCGCAGACCCTTGCCGCCGCAGCGCCTGCTGCGACCTCCATCGTGTCGCCCAGCTTGCCGGTGATAAGGTCATCATCCTTGGATATCTGTCCTGACACGTAGATAATATTGCCGACGCGCACGAACGGGACATAGTTCGCCGCAGGCGCTGGCGCATCCGGCAGATTGACGCCCAGGTTTTCAAGTTTTGCTTCGATGCTCATAGTAATGCTCCTCACCAAATTCGAGTCGAGCGGACGCTAACCGGGATCGGGGCTTTCGGAAAGCTGGAAACCGGCAACGCTGGCTTAAATTCCCATCAGGTTGGTGCGTTGCGCAAAGTTCCTCTTACTTGCAAGTGTTGAACGCGCGCCACTTTACCGGCGGTGTGCAGGCGGGTTAAACGCAAGCTGTTTTAAATTGGCTGCGAAACGTCTATGGGACATCAATTCGCGCAAAGACTGCGAAGAGCGAACAAAGATTTGTCTACCGTCCGGGGCTGCCGGAACCGAGTGAGTTGGAGTGGCAAGGAACCGTGGTGAGCAAAGCCATATTTAAGCAGCTGGTCGTTCTGTCCGTCTTTGCGGTCTTGTCAGCCTGCGCCGGCAAATCCAGCGAACTGGCCGCCAGAGGCGAGATTTTCGATCCTTTTGAGAATGCGAACCGGGGCGTTCACAAGTTTAACCTTGGCGTTGACCGGGTCATTTTTCGCCCTGCTTCAAAGGGGTATGTCGGATTTATCCCGGAACCGCTGATTACCAGCCTGAACCATTTTGCCGAAAACATTTCGCTGCCCGGTCAGGCGTTGGATTACCTGTTGCAGGGCAAACCCAAATACACCGGTAACGCGTTGCTGCGATTTTGCATCAATATGACCGTTGGCGGTTTTGGATTGTCTGACCCGGCAAGCGAGTTGGAAATGCCTGAGGTGGACACCGACTTTGGTGAAACACTTCATGTCTGGGGCTTTGGCGAAGGCGCCTATGTCGAATTGCCAATTTACGGGCCATCCACCACGCGGGATGCGGTTGGGGTTATCGTCAACCTGTTCACCAACCCGGTCAATTTCTCGCCCACCCGTCCCATCGACAATTTGGGCGTATACACTGAAATCATACGCCGGATGTCGGATCGCGGCCGATACTCGGACACCGTTGACTCGATCCTGTATGAAAGCGCGGACAGTTATGCGCAGGCGCGGCTGATCTATCTGCAAAATCGTCGCTTTGAACTGGCAAGGGACGACGAGGACGCCTATCTTGGCCTGTATACCGATCCCTATGCCGACACCGGCACCGACGCATCTGCCGCGGATACCAGTTCTGACCCTTACGCTGATCCATACGCTGATCCCTATACCGACCCCTACGAGGACCCCTATGCCGAATAATGCGATGAACCGCCGAGAACTTGTTGCCGCTGCTGTCGCAGGGCTTGGCCTTGCAGCGTTTCCTCTGCCCGCGCTCGCACTGACCGAGGCCGGTGCCAAGAACCTGGTCAACAGCGTTGTGACCGATATCAATCAGGTTATCGCCTCGGGCAAATCGGAAAACGCAATGTTGCGGGATTTCGAAAAAATATTCGTGCAATATGCCGATGTCCCGATCATGGCCCGTTACGCGCTGGGCGCAGATGCCCGCAGCGCCAGTTCCGCGCAAATGCGCCAGTTCACCAGCGCATTTCAGCGCTATATCTCGCGGAAATATGGCCGACGCTTCAGGGAATTCATTGGTGGCGAAGTGACCGTGAACACCGCGCGCAAGATCAAGGCGGGGTACGAGGTGCGCTGTACCGTAAAGCTAAAGGGCGAAGCGCCGTTCGAGGTGACATTCCTGGTGTCGGACAAATCCGGCAGGGACAAGTTTTACAACATGTTCATCGAAGGCGTGAACATGCTGTTGACCGAGCGTACGGAAATTGGTGCGATGCTGGATGCGCGGGGCCGTAACCTGGACCAGTTGATCAATGATCTGAAAAAGACAGGCTGAGCACCGCCTGTCAGGTATCCGCCGCCGCGCATCCGCGCAGGGCGGCGGTGTCGTCCAGGATCAGATAGGCCGGGGCCTTTAGGTCGTCCGACAGTGGAAATGGCTGGCTGAATACTTTGGCGAACCTGTCCTGTGCCGGGGATTGCATGACTTCGCGCGCCACGCCGCCGGCAAAGTAAATTCCCGACATCGGCATGAAATCCAGCATCAGGTTGCGGCTGAGAAGGGCCACCAGTTCCGCATAGTATTCAAGGAATGCGGGGTAATCGGACTTTTCTTCCCATATCGCGCGGAGCTGTGCAAAACCTCGGCCTGAAAAGCATTCCTCGACCGTCTGCATCGGCGGCACGCCCGGAAAATCGGCCCTAAGCCTGTCAGAGATATTGGCTGGCAGCGCCGAATGCCCGGCCTCGGACACAGGGCAATATACGGAATGGCCCGTGTTCAGAACGGGGCTGACGTTAAAGCCGGTGCCTATACCGATCACCAGCGCCTGCTGCACAATCACACCGGCAGGCGTATCAGGTGTCAAAAGCGCGATATCTTCGCCGCTCAGGTGCGGGACAGAATACCCCAGTGCGTTCAGGTCGTTCATCAGTATGACCCGCGCCCCGCCCAGATCGTCGCTGGTACGTTGCGCGTCGATGACCCAGTCGCGGTTGGTCAACCGTGCCGTGGCGCCGGTGACAGGGCCAGCGATGGCGATTGCCACCTCGTCAACTTTGGGCAAGCCGACACCTGCCCGGTAGCGCGCCAGCGCGTCCGGGAAACTGTCGAAATCATCATTGCGCAGCCGTTCCACGTGGTCCGGTCGGGCATCGCCCGAAACCAGACCAAACCGTACATTCGTGCCGCCCAGATCCGCGACCAATCGCATGGGTTCAGTTCAACCTCTCTCCGCTTTCCGTGGCGAAGTAAGATACTTTTCTCATGTCGAATGCAAGGTTAAGAAACTGCCCCGGCTGCGCCGTTGTTTCGGCATGCAATCGGGCGGTGACCTGCTTGCCGCCAAGTTCGGAAACCACATAGGTATCAGCGCCCGCGGGTTCGACCATGTCGACCAGACACTCGGCCTCTTGCACGCCTTCACCGGCACGGAAACCGGCCTCGGCTATGTCTTCGGGGCGCAGGCCAAGGATCACGTCCTTGGGCAGGTTCAGGTCGCGGGTGTCGGTCAGAACGATTTCCGCGCCCGACTCGCGCGTGATGGAAACCTGCGTGCCGTTACCGTTGTTTTCTGCCTTGGCCGGAATCAGGTTCATCGCGGGCGAGCCCATGAAATCGGCAACGAACAGGTTGGCCGGGTTGTTGTAGATCTCGGCCGGGCTGCCGATCTGCTGAACAATGCCGCCCTTGAGAACAACGATCTTGGTTGCAAGCGTCATCGCCTCGATCTGGTCGTGCGTCACGTAAACGATCGAGGCATCAAGCGTCTGGTGCAGTTTCTTGATCTCGGTCCGCATCTCGACCCGCAGCTTAGCGTCAAGGTTCGACAGCGGTTCGCCAAAGAGGAACAGTTTCGGGTCGCGGACCAGCGCCCGACCCATCGCAACGCGCTGACGCTGTCCGCCGGACAACTGGCTGGGACGACGGTGGAGCAATTGTTCGATCTGCAAGAGCGACGAAACCTCGGCCAGCTTGGCGTCCTGCGTGGCCTGATCGACACCGCGCACTTTCATGCCAAAGGTGATGTTCTTGGCAACCGTCATCGTCGGGTACAGCGCGTAGGACTGGAACACCATGGCGATATCGCGGTCCTTGGGGCTGACATGGGTCATGTCCTTGTTACCGATCGACAGGGTTCCTCCGGTGATCGGCTCCAGCCCTGCAATGCAGTTCAGCAGGGTGGATTTACCACAACCCGACGGGCCGACCAGCACCAGAAAGTCACCGGGTTCGATTGAAATGTTGATGTCCTTGAGAATCTCGGTCGCGCCGTAATTCTTGTAGAGGTTTTGGATATCCAGAACGGGAGCCATTTTTCTATCCCTTTACAGAGCCGGCGGTCAGGCCGCGGATGAAGTATTTGCCAGCGACGACATAGACGAGCAGAGTTGGCAGACCCGCGATGATCGCGGCGGCCATATCCACATTGTATTCTTTGACGCCAGTGGTTGAGTTTACGATGTTGTTGAGAGCGACGGTAACGGGTTGCGTTCCCGCCTGACTGAAGGACACACCGAACAGGAAGTCGTTCCAGATTTGCGTGAACTGCCAGATCACGGTCACCACGATAATGGGCAGTGACAGCGGCATGAAGATCGACCAGAAAATCCGCAGGAATCCAGCCCCGTCAACGCGGGCGGCCTTGACCAGCTCGACCGGGATCGTGACGTAATAGTTGCGAAAAAACAGGGTGGTAAATCCAAGGCCATAGATGACGTGGACAAAGATTAGGCCCGGAATGGTTCCGGCCAGACCCATCATACCCAGCAGGCGTGCCATCGGCAACAGAACAACCTGAAACGGGATGAAGCAGCCAAAGAGCATCAGCGAGAAGATGATGTTGGCGCCCTTGAACCTCCATTGCGCCACGACATAGCCGTTCAGCGCACCCAGCAGGGTCGATATCGCCACCGCGGGGACCGCAATCAGGACCGAATTCCAGAAATAGGGCCGCAATCCCTCGCATTGAATGCCGGTGCAGGCACCGGACCATGCGGTTTTCCAGGCGTCCAGGCTGACCTCGCGCGGTAGCGAAATCAGGCTACCGGTGCGGATCTCTTCGAGGCTTTTGAGCGATGTTGTGAGCATCACGAAAAGTGGCATCAGGTAGTACAGCGCAAAAAGACCCAGCAGGACGTAAAGCAGCCAGCGCAATGCGATCTTGCCTGCGGCACTTTGCGAACGGGTTTGGGGCATCGACAGATCAGTCATTTTTAGCCCTCAGTTCAGAGTAAAGATAAGGAACCACGATGGCAAAAACGACCAGCATCATGACCATCGCGGACGACGCCGCCTGACCGATATCGCCGCGCGAAAAGGCCATTGCGTACATGTAAGTGGCCGGCATGTCCGTGGCGTATCCGGGCCCACCGCCTGTCAGGGCGATGATCAGGTCGAAGCTTTTGATTGCCAAATGAGCCAGCACGATGAAGGCGGACAAAAAGATGGGTGCCATCGACGGGATGATAATCGCTGTGTAGATGCGCCATGTGGGAATGCCGTCTACCTGCGCGGCCTTGATGATCTCGCCATCGACCGAGCGTAATCCCGCAAGGAACAGCGCCATCACAAAGCCCGAGCTTTGCCAGATCGCGGCCAGAACGATGGTGTAAATGGCGAAATCGGGGTTCACCAGCCAGTCGAACTCGAAATTGGGGAAACCCCAGCCCTGTACCATCGCCTCGATACCCAGGCCCGGGTTCAGAATCCATTTCCATGCCGTGCCGGTCACGATCATCGAAAGCGCCATCGGGTACAGGTAAATGGTGCGGATAAAGCCTTCGACGCGAACCTTCTGATCCAACAGAATGGCCAGCAGCAGACCCAGCACCATCGCAATCACGATGAACAACGCACCAAAGATATACAGGTTGTTGATCGCCGTATCCCACCGGGGCGAGTCAAAGAGGCGTTCATATTGGATGAAGCCTTTGATCTCGTATTTCGGCAGCAGTTTAGAGCGGGTCAGCGACACCCATGCCGTCCATCCGATAAATCCGTAAACAAAGATCAATACGGCGATGAACGAGGGTGCCAGCACCACCTTGGGCAGGTGGTTTTCCAGCCATTCGGACATTTTATCCTCCCGGAAAGTTGCTCTGCCCCTGTGTATGCGGGGCAGAGCCTGTTCTGCGATCAGTAGCTGTTGGCCACTGCGTCAGCCAACTGCTGGACAGCGTCCGCAGAGGACATGTCAGAGTTGAAATGTGCGGTTACAACATCGGTAATCGCACCGGATTGCGAACCGCGCAGCGCCATGCCGTGAGCATAGGACGGCAGCAGCGAACCGGCGGCAGATGTCGAACCCATTTCCTCGGCCGACAGCTTGGCGCAGACGTCAAAGTTATCAAGTGCAACGTCCGTCCGGGCCGGAATCGAACCCTTGTTGAGGTTGAACACTTCCTGGAAGTTTGGCGCAACGATCAGCTTGGCAAGTAGATCCTGACCGGCGCGCTTGTCGTCACCATCAACGTTGAACATGGCAAAGCTGTCTACGTTGTACAGGTATCCATCACCCGGAGTGGACGCGCAAAGGAAATCCTCGCCCGGGGTTTTGCCCGCCGCCATAAACTCGCCCTTGGCCCAGTCACCCATGATCTGAAACGCCGCTTCGCCGTTCATCACCATGGCAGTCGCCAGGTTCCAGTCGCGGCCCGAGAAATTGTCGTCCACATAACCGCGCAGAGTGCGCATCTGGTCAAACACCTGAACCATCGTGTCCGAGGTCAACGCCTCGGGGTCGAGGTCAACCAGTGCTTTCTGAAAGAACTCTGGTCCGCCAATTCCCAACAGAACAGCTTCGAACACGGTTGCGTCCTGCCATGCCTGACCACCATGGGCCAGCGGGATGACACCGGCGGCCTGCAGTTTCTCGGCCGCGGCATTAAACTCTTCCCATGTTGTGGGCATTTCAAGTTCATTTGCGGCCAGAACGTCCGCGTTGGCCCAGATCCAGTCCACGCGGTGAACGTTCACAGGTGCCGCGCACCATGTGCCGTCGCACTGCATATGACCAGCGATGGACGCAGGCAGGACGTCGGCCCAGCCTTCGGCCTCGGCCACGGCGGAAATGTCAGCCAGAACACCCTCTTCGTACCATTCCTGAATGGCCGGGCCTTTCAGCTGAACGGCGGTTGGCGCGTTGCCTGCCAGAACCCGTGCCCGCAAAGCGGTCATCGCGGCATCGCCGCCACCACCGGCAACCGGCATGTCGGTCCATGTACCGCCATTTGATGCGAACTCTTCCTGCAGTACGGCGACCGACTTGGCCTCGCCGCCCGAAGTCCACCAGTGCAGGACTTCGGCCTGCGGCTCTGCAACAACCGACGAGGCCGCGGTAACGGCCAGCGTGGAAACCGTTGCAAATGCAAATCGTTTCATATTGGTATCCTCCCAGAAACGTAAAGACTGCCTTTTCGACAGCGATGGGCGGCATTCTGTACGTTGCGCACCATCTGGCAACGCGGATTCGTGGGCCAGACAGCGCAACAGTGGAATTTTTCACCCCTTTTGTTACAGCGTGTTACGTTGAACTTGAATCTGTTTCCATTCGTTACAAAGCGTAGGCCACAGAGATAACGTCGGGAGGAGTTGCAGGTGACCATACCGCGCCTGTTGGTGGTCGATGACGATCCGGATATGCGGTCGATGATGACCCAGTTCTTTCAGCAGAACGGTTTCATCGCCCTGCCAGCCGGTTCCGAAAGCGATGTGCTGACACATCTCAAGACCGGGCGCATTGACCTGATCCTTTTGGACGTGATGCTGGGCGATGAAAACGGGGTAGAGATTTGCGCGCGTCTGCGTCGTGAGCAGGACGTGCCGATCATTTTCGTATCGGCCCTGTCGGCGGATCATCAACGGATGGCCGGGTACGAGGTGGGCGCCGATGACTATATCGCCAAGCCCTTCAACCCCAATCTGCTGCTGGCGCGGGTCCGCGCGGTGATGCAGCGGACACGGCGCACCCCTTCGCTGGCCTATCGCCGCCGCATCCGGACCTTTCGGTTTGATGGCTGGATTTTTGACGGCAAGCGCGACGAAGTGCATTCGCCCGAAGGGTACCTGGTTGCACTGTCACAGCGGGAAACTGCCTTGTTGAAGGTTTTGCTGGCGAACCCGCATATTCCCTTGACCCGGGACGAGATCGCCGCCGCGTTGGATGTGACCGGGGGGGCGGACAAGCCCGAAGCACAAGGCCGCGCAATTGATATGCTGGTGGGTCGCCTGAGGTCCAAGATCGAGGCCAACCCCAAAGAGCCGCAGATGCTGCGAACAGAACGCGGCTTGGGATACATTTTTGCCGCCGAAGTTTCCGTGGAAGAAAGCGAATGATGCGGCACGGTCTGCGCCTGCGCAATCTTGGCTGGGCATGGACGCTGGCCGCATTCGCCGCCGGGTCTTTGTCGGCGGGTCTTTGGTTTACCTCGGCGCAGGCGTGGGAACGCTATCTGACCCGATCCTTTGTCGCCGGGTTTGCCGTTTACGAGGCGCTGCGTACCGGCAAGGCACCGCCGCAGGATATCGAAGTCAGCCCGCTTGGCCCCAAGGCCGCGTCCCTGGCCGATGACGGTGAATTCGAACAGTTGCCCGGTTTTCCGGGTTTGAGTTTCGTAACGAACCTCTCGATCCTGTCCGACAGCTCGGCCCCGCAAAGCGGACAGGTTCTGACATTGGTCGTGATGTCGGACCGGTTGGTTTACCCGGTTTCGGACATCCTGTCGGACAGCGATCAGACCGGGCCCGAAAAACTGGGCAATCTGACCCGCCTGCTGGCAACATATTGCAGCGAGCCTGTTTTGATTGCCCGATTGGGCCGTGGTGACTGGCAGCGTGTGGATGGGCAGGCCGTATGGGGATGCAAGGCAGCGCCGCCAGATTTGCGATTGCCTGCGGTATTGGCCGCATTTGTGGCGCTGGCTGTTATCCTGACCTCGATCGGCAACGTGGCGGACACCTTTACCCGGTTCGCTCAGGCCTTGCGGGATCGAAAACGCCGGGGTGGTCCGGACAGTTATGACACGGACGGACCTGCCGAACTGCGCGACATTGTCGAGGCGGTGAACGCCCACCTTGAGGCCGAGCGTGAGCAGCTGGAAAAACGCGCCATCGTTTTGTCAGGGGTCAGCCATGACCTTGGAACACCCGCAACCCGTGTCCGGCTGCGTGCGGCGCTGATCCCCGATACGGAACTGCGCGAAAAGCTGGAGGCCGATGTCGATCAGATGACCGGCATGATCGAAAGCGTGCTGACATATACGCGATCAGAACTGAGCGTCGAGGAGCCGCGCCAGATATCACTGACCTCGCTGGTCGAGGCACTGGTGGCGGATTATCAGGACATGAACCGGCCCGTGACCCTGAAACAGATGGATCCGGTTGTCGTCGAAGGCGCAACATCGGTTTTCATGTCACGCCGGGGGCAAGGATCGCTGCCGGAAACGCGCCGGATGCTGATTATGGGGCGCCCGATTTCCCTTAAACGCGCGCTGACAAATCTGATCGATAACGCGCTGAAATATGGTCGCCACGCCGAAGTGGCGCTTGAAACCGACGCAAACACCGCAACTATCATTGTCGAGGATAAGGGCGCAAACCTGTCCGTCGCGGATATAGAGGCCCTGATGGCCCCGTTTCGGCGGGGATCGAACATTGGATCATCAGACGGTTTTGGTCTGGGCCTGACAATTGCTGCCACGGTTGCGGAACAGCATGGTGGCACTCTGAGTTTCGAAGAGGGCGAGCAGGGTTTGCGCGCGCGGCTTCGGATCATCCGGTAACAACACCTTCGGATCGCCAGCGGTCAAAGATTTCAAGCGCCTTTTCAGCAAAACCGGCATCGTTGATATGAGCGTCAACTTCCACAAGCGTTGCGTTTGAGGGGCAGTTTGCCGCGAATTCCTGCAAAAAGGCATTTAGGCCAAGCTGATCGTGCAGGTCCGCGCCGGGGCGATCCCATTCACCACATCCACCTTTTGGCAACACTACAGTGGTTGGGCCCTTTGCCTGTGCCAGTTGTTCGCAATGCGCACGTGCCACTTGCCGGCGTTCATCGTGGTTCAGGACAATCGACGTGAGCAATCGGTTATGCGCGTGTTGCGGATGCGCGTCCCACTTTGACGGCACTGTCTGCCAGCCAACGATATCAACCAGGTCATAACACCCCGGCGCAACAATCTGTGGTGTGCCGGTCCGGCCAGCATTCAGCAACCGGTCCGGCCCCGCCGAGATGTTCGATCCGTGAACATGATTTCCCAGTTCCTGCGTGCAGAAATCAAAGACACAGGCAAAAGCACCCTGCGATGCGAGGCTTTCAAAGGCCCGGCCACCCATCCCCGTGGCGTGGAACACGGCCACTTCGAAACCCCGGTCTTCGAGTGCGGGTTTGAGGGCCACCATGTATTTCAGCGCTGATTTGCCCAGTGACGTCATACCGATCAGAGGCTTTGAACGATCAGGTTGTTCAACGGCACGCGCCGCCCCCAGAACCGCTCCTGCTGCCTGACTAAGTGAGGCCTTGCAGACAGAGTTCAGACCATAGAGCCCACCAGCCCAAAGGATCATCTGCACATCCGCCGCCAGACGGTCTGACGGGATCAGTGGCGAAAATGAAACGGTCGAGACAATGTATTTGGGAACCCCGAGCGGCAGGGCGGCGCAGACATCCAGCGCCAGATCGGTCCCCATGGTGCCGCCCAGCACGATGACCCCGTCAAACCTGCCTTCGGAGTGAAGCCGCGCGGCCAACAGGGCCGCACCACGCGCCATGATCTGCATCGCGTGATTTTCGTCGCCGCTGTCGATGGCGGCCTGGATAGAGCTGCCGCCCTCTTGCGCGACATCATGTTTGGAACAGTCGGTCGGTTCTTTGGGATCGCCCAGAACGCTGACATCCATCGTCAGAACTTTCCCACCCTGCCCCCGGATGGAATCGGCCAGAAAGTTCAGTTCGTCATCCTTGGTGTCATAGGTGCCGATTACCAGAATTGTCTTTTCCATATTGTGCTCCGGCATTTGGGGTGCGGGTTACAGTTTGATCCACGCGGTTTTGAGGTCGGTGTATTTGTCCAGCGCATGCAGGGATTTGTCATGCCCGTTGCCGGACTGACCCACGCCACCCAGCGGTACGGTTCCGTCCGCGCCGCCATATGTGTTGACGTGAATCACCCCCGTACGCACGGCACGGATCATCCGGTGAGCGCGCGACAGATCAGAGGTCCAGACGCCACCGGCAAGGCCATAATCAGTGGAATTGGCGATACGGACAGCATCATCTTCGTTGACGAAGGGGGTCACCGCCAATACCGGGCCAAACACCTCTTTTTGCGCCAGCGTTGCCTGTTCATCGACATCGGTCACCACGGTCGGGGCCATATAATAACCGCCGGATTCCCGCAGAATGCGCTCGCCCCCGGTTACGACCCTTCCACCTTCGGCAATTGCGGTTTCGACGAACTGCAGGTTCTGGGCAAGCTGACGTTCCGAATTAACCGCGCCAATATCGCTGCTGAGGCGCAATGGATCACCAACCTGCAAGGCACTGGCATGTTTGCTGATGGCGGCGACAAAATCGTCATGGATGGATTGTTCGACCACCAGCCGCGAGCCCGCGACACAGACCTGTCCAGAGTTGCGAAAGATGCCCATGGCAGCAATTTTGGCGGCCTCGTCCAGATTGGGCGCATCGGCAAAGACGATGTTGGGGGATTTGCCGCCAAGTTCCAGATAAACGCGTTTCAGGTTCGAACGGGCCGAGTACTCTAACAACTTGCGCCCGACGCCGCCTGATCCGGTGAAGACCAATACGTCGATACCTGGGGACAGGCCCATCGCCTCGCCCACAACAGCGCCCTCGCCTGTCACTACATTCAGGACACCGGGCGGCAGCCCAGCCTCTAGCGCCAGTTCCGCAAGACGGATCAGGGAAAGAGAGGCGGTTTCGGCGGGTTTCAGAACAACCGAATTTCCGGCGGCAAGGGCCGGGCCCAGTTTCCACGCGCCAATCATCAGCGGAAAGTTCCACGGCAGGATCGCACCGACAACGCCAATCGGTTCCTTGTGCACCAGCCCCAGAACATCTGACGCAGTTGGGGCAATCTGGCCATACACCTTGTCGATGGCTTCGGCGTAGTAGCGCAGCGTGCCAGCCGCCGACATCGGTTCGGCCTTGAGCGCCATGTTAATCTCTGTCCCGTTGTCACGGACACCCAGAACAGCCAGCGACAGTGCTTCGGCCTCGATCAGTTCGGCCCATTTCATCAGGATCTTCTTGCGGGCAGCCGGGGGTTGACCAGCCCAGCGCCGATCCTGGAAAGCCGCACGCGCGGCTGCGACGGCATGATTGACGTCTTGCTGCGTTCCTCGGGCGATGGTGGTCAGCGGCTGGCCATCGATGGGCGACAGGACCTGCAATGCCGCGCCGTCAGAGGCGGCGGTTTTCTTGCCGCCGATCAAGTGATGCCGGGCGCTGACAGGTTCGGCGCGAAGAAGATCAATACGGTGCTGATCCATCAAGATTACCTTTGCTGCGTGTCGTGCATGTCGTGATCTGCCTCGGGCTCGCGCACGCGGTGTTCCTTGATAAGGGTACGAACGTGCAGGGCGATAACCAGAAGAATGGTCAGGAAAATGATAAAGGCCAGGGGGCGGTCAATCATGTCGAATGGGGTCTTAACCCGCGCCATTGCCGCGCGCAGCTTGACCTCCATTATTCCGCCCAGAACCATACCCAGGATGATCGGAACAATGGGCAGGTTCAGACGTTTGAGGATCAGCCCCAGCACCCCGAATCCCGCCGCCATCATGCAATCAGTCAGCGAATTGCGCAGCGAGTAGACCCCCACAAACGAAAGGATCAGGATCAGCACCCCCAGGAACCGCGTCGGTATCTGGATGATTTTGGTCAGCAGGTTTGTCGAAACCATCAGGAACGCGATGACGATCACGTTCAGAACGATCAGCGCGATGTATAGCGCATAGACCAGATCGATATTGTTCTGAAACAGCTGTGGGCCGGGAATGACGTTGTGCACATAGAAAACCGACAGCATCATCGCGGTCAGCGCCTCGCCCGGAATGCCCAGCGCCAACAGGGGCACCATGGCCGCTGCCGGTACGGCATTGTTCGCGGCCTCTGACGCTATCAGCCCTTCGGGCGAGCCCTTGCCGAATTTTTCCGGCTCTTTCGAGGTGCGCTGCGCATAGGTGTAGCTCATGAACTGTGCCGTGAACTCGCCCACACCGGGGATCATGCCCATGACGACACCAAAACCGGATGCAGCCGTGGCGACGCGTTTGTGTTTCAGCAGCTCGCGCAGGCCGGATGACGGGCGGCCCCGTACAGGTTGCGGGTGGGGGCGCTCGTCCGGGCTGGTCAGCAGCATGAATGCCTGGCTGAGCGCAAACAGGCCCAGCACGACAACGATCAGGTTTACCCCGGAACTAAGCCACGTCATGTCGAACGTAAAACGTTTGGTATAAGTGACAGCATCCAACCCGATGGTTTGCAGGAATATTCCAAACATCGCCAACATGCCTGCCGCCATGATCTGCCCCCGATGGGCAAGGATCACAAGGATGATGCCCAGCAGGGCCGCCAAAAAGATCTCGCGGCTGCCGAACATCGGCGCAATGACGGCCAACACCGGGGACAGCAGGATCAGGCAGATAATCCCGAACAGGCCACCCCAGAAGGATGCGAAATAGGCCAGCGACACGGCGCGAAGCGCCTGACCGTTTTTGGTCATGGGATAGCCGTCATAAGACGTCAGCGCATTAACGGCGGTGCCGGGCGTGTTGATCAGAACCGCAGGCAGCGCGCCGCCATACATGGACGACCCATAGATGCCCAACAGCATGGTCAGCCCGACGATGGGTTCCAGCGAAAATGTGGCGGGCAGCAGGATGGCAATGGCGACCGCCGGACCGACGCCGGGAATGGCCCCGATAATCACGCCCCCGATCGAGCCAATCAGCAGGGCCAGCCCCACATCCCAGCGGGCAAGCAATTCGACACCGGCAAGCAGGTTTTCCATCGACAGTCCCCGTCAGAAATATGTCAGCATGATCTGCCGCAAGCCGTCTGGCAGATACTCGTACACCTGACCGGCAGGCAGCTTGACCTGCAGAAAGCTTTTGAACAGCACGACGATAAATATAGCCGAAGCAAGTGCCGCAACCAGAATGTTGCGATTGCCGTAGCCCGCGCGCAGGGTCAGCAAAACTGCGACCAAAACCGTTGCAGGCAGATATCCGATGATGGGCACAACGGCGGCGTAGGCAACGAACCACAAGGCGTATTCGACTGACCTGACCCACAACCAGACCTCGTGCCAGCGTCCCTCGATCCGTTCGGACAAGGCCGAGCCCAGCAGGTGAAGACCGGCGAACAAGGCCATTCCGATCAGCGACACAGCAGGCCAGAACCGGGGTTGCGCAAAGAGTTTGCCGCCGGGTTTGTATTGTGTCTGCGATGTCAGTTGGAACAGCAGGAACAACGCGAAGGCCAGGAAAACCCAGCCAAACACGATGTCTCCGGGGCGCCTGTATCGTTTGAACAGGGCCTGCAATGTCTTGACGCGTGACATGTCGGACGGCCTTTCGGCAGGGATGAGAGAGGCACCCGTCAGGGTGCCTCGATTTGCGCTTGGATCAGTTGCCCAGCAACTGGTCGATACGGCCCATCGTTTCGATATCGGTGTTTATCTGCGTTTTCACCGCATCGGCATCCTGCCAGTAAATCAGGGCCCCGGTTTCCTCGCCAATTTTTTGGGCGCGGTCGGACATGATGGTATCCTTGGCAACCTCGATGATCTTGTCGCGCGCTTCCTGTGGCGTGTCCTTGTGCACGAACAAACCGTTCCACAGGGATACGTTCAGATCCGGTGCCAGTTCGGCAACGGTCGGGGTATCCGGTGTCAGCGAAATCCGCTCGGCCCCGATCGAGGCCAGCACCTTGACACTGTCGAGGCAGGGCAGGATCAGTTGCAGCGTGGTGTTGATCACATCCACGTCGCCCGAGGCCAGCGTGTTGCAATCCAGCGCGTCAAAGGGCGCGTCAGAGGCATAGCTGAACCCCATCTCCTTGGCCAGCGCCAGCGTTACGCGGGTTGGAACCAGCGGTGCTCCGAAATGGCCCAGCACCACGTCGTTTTCCTTGGCATGCGCAGCAAGGCCCGCCATGTCGTCATATGGCGCATCGCCGGATGCCGCGATGACAAAGGGATATGTCAGGAAATTTCCCAGCGGCTCGAACGGGTCGGGATTCAGTTCGGGGATGCCGATCTGCGGACCAACGGTTGGAATCGCGATAATGAATGAACCCACCGTGTAACCATCTGCCGGGGCATTTGCCACTTCGACGGCACCCGGGAATGGACCCCCACCACCGCCCGGCTTGTTCACGACCGCTGCCGCCACGCCATATTTTGTCTGAAAGTCTTCGGCGATCATCCGGGTCAGGACATCCTCTAGATCACCCGGAGGCCATGGCACCACAAACTCAACCGGTTTTTCAGGATATTCAGCAACAGCCCCGGTCGCCATTGCCATTGCGGCCAATGCCGCAGACCCCAGTGCGCGTCCCAGTAGTTTCATGTCTTCTCTCCCTGCATCGGTTCAATATATGAACCATTGGTTCGAAAAATAGATTGCGTTGTGAAATTTATTCTGTCAATCTTTTTCAAGGAACATTTCTGAAAGGCGCCTTGCGGCATGTCGGTCATCGAAAAGGCAATTGGGCTGTTGAGCCACTTTTCCCCTCTGCGGCCGGAGATCGGTTTGTCGGAATTTCGCCGCCTGTCGAGCCATGACAAGGCGACGACCTATCGCTACCTGAGCGCGCTTGAAGCGGTTGGTCTGGTTGAAAAAAACCCGGCCAACAAAGCGTACAGGATTGGCCCCTCTGTCCTGCGCCTTGCGGAATTGCGCGAAGCGACGGTACCTCGTACGCAGGGTGTATTACAGCCTCTGGCCATACTTGCAGAACAGACCGGGGAAAGCGCCCATGCCTCGGTCCTGTCGGGAACGACGCTGCATTCGCTGGCCGCGCACGAATCAACAAAACACAGTACGCGAGTGGTGATCGACGTCACGATTCTGCCCCTTCATGCCACGGCCTCTGGCCTTGCGGCGCTGGCCTTTGGTGGACAGGAACTGCGCGAAGCCGCGCTTGCTGACATGCACAGATACACCGAACAAACGCCGGTATCAGCCGATGATCTGGACGCCGCCATTGCAAGGGCAAGGGAAACCGGCGTTGGCACCTCTGGCGGAACATTTGAGGCCGGCGTTCACGGTATGTCGGTTCCCGTGTTCGACCAGTCCGGAGCGGTCGCGGGCGCCGTTTCGGTTGCCAGCGTTTCAACCCGGATGTCACCGGAACAGGAAAGACTGAACCAAGCCAGCCTGATCGAAGCAGGCCGGCAGATCACACGTAACTGGGGCGGCGTGGTGCCGGCATTCGTGGATGCCATCTGGACCAGAACACTTGCCTCTTTGTCCAACAAGGAAACGACGCCATGAAGGACTCGAACTTTCTGAAAGAAAACAACGCCCGTCATATGTGGCATCCGATGGCAGCGCCAGAGGACAGCCGCTCCAACGCGCCAAAGATCATTAAGGGCGGTCAGGGCGCGCGTATCCGGGACATAGACGGGCACGAGGCGATTGATGCGGTCGGCGGCTTGTGGAACGTCAATCTGGGGTATTCCTGTGATCCGGTGAAGCACGCAATAACGGCGCAGTTGGATCGGCTGCCCTATTATTCGACCTTCCGGGGGACATCGAACGATGCGGTGATCGAACTGTCCTATGAGCTGGCGCGTTTTTTTGCGCCCGATGGGCTGAGCCGGGCGTTTTTCACCTCTGGCGGGTCGGACAGTGTTGAAACGGCGCTGCGACTGGCGCGGCAATATCACAAGCTGCGTGGCGAAGCGGGCCGGGTAAAGTTTCTGAGCCTGAAAAAGGGTTATCACGGCACCCACATGGGCGGCGCAAGTGTGAACGGAAACGCCAATTTCCGCACCGCTTATGAGCCCCTGCTGCCCGGGTGCTATCATATCCCGGCACCCTACACATATCGCAACCCGTTCAATGAAACCGACCCCGAACGGTTGGCGCAGTTATGTGCCGCCGCTCTGGAAGACGAAATCGCGTTTCAGGGCGCGTCGACAATCGCCGCATTCATCATGGAACCCATTCTGGGCGCTGGCGGTGTGATCCCGCCACACGCCAGTTTCATGCCGATGGTGCGCGAAATCTGTGACCGGCACGGTATTCTGCTGATCTCGGACGAGGTCATAACCGCCTATGGGCGTACCGGCGCATGGTCTGGCGCGCGGCTGTGGGGTGTTAAGCCCGATATGATGTGTACCGCCAAGGCGATTACCAACGGTTACTTCCCCTTTGGCGCGGTGATGCTGGGCGACCGGATGATCGAAGCGTTCGAGGGCAAGGCCGGGGCATCCATCGGTCACGGCTATACCTATTCGGGGCATCCGGTCGGTGCGGCGGCTGCGCTGGCCTGCCTGGCAGAGACCGAGCGTTTGAATGTCGTTGACAACGCCGCCGCGCGCGGCATGCAGTTGTTCGAAGGGTGCAAGGCGTTGATGGCCAGACACGACATTATCGGCGACGTACGCGGGGGTCATGGCCTGATGACCGCGATCGAAATGGTCAGCGACCGGTCCACCAAGGCCCCAATTGATAAACCCGTTCCGCTGAAGGTGCAGGACGTGATTTATCAGAACGGCGTCATGGTGCGGGTTTCGGGGAACAACCTGATCATGTCACCCCCGCTTATCCTGACCGAAAGCGACGTGAATGACATCCTGTCCGCACTTGAAGCCGGATTTTCGTCAGGCTGAAGGTAATAGGAACAGGTACAAGTCGCCCGGTCTGAAATGCGCAGTTTCGTTGCCATCCCCGTAACCGAAGATATCACGGACACATTTGCCGTGCTTTACCAGCGTATCGGGGTCGGGAGAGCGGTGCCACCTGAGAACCTGCACCTAACGCTGGCTTTTCTGGATGATCAGCCCGAAGACGATCTGGAAAACCTGCACCACGCGTTGCAGGAAATCCGCCAACAGTCGTTTGCGCTGTCGTTCCGGGGCGTCGGCCAGTTCGGTCAATCGCTACATCTGGCGGCTGAGTCCAATCCGGCACTTGATCATTTGCAGGGCCAGATCAGAAAGTGCGCCCGACGCGCCGGAATTGCATTGCCGCGCCGACGATTTCATCCCCACATCACTTTTGCCCGGCTGCGCAGAGATACCGCGTTAACGCTGGATCACCGCGACGTGATTTTTCAATGCCCGGATATGAGCGTCACCCAATTTGCGCTGTATTCTTCGACGTTGCGACCCACGGGCGCACGGCACGAATGCCTTGCGTCCTATCCCTGCAGCTTGGCGGATTAGGCGTTGGTCGCAGGGGGATCGTATATCAGCGCGGCCAGGTCCGCGAAGCTTGAGGCCGGGTTCGTGAAACCAAGAATTGTGTCGCGAATTTCACTGGCACGCTGCGTTCCGATGGCGGGTCCGGCGAACTCCGTGAACTTTGCGATGACTTCGTCACGACTCATCGGAGATTCCGGGCCACCGCGCGCATGCACATCGCCCGATTCCAACGTTTGCCCGTCAGTGGTCGTTACCCGAACATCCGCCCATCTGCCCTGTGGGAAACGGGCGCTGTGGTGATCACTTTCGGCAACGCTTACACGGTTCATGACCGCCTCGACCACGGGATCGGACAGCCCGCGCCCCGAGATGTGTTCGACACCGATGCGCCCGTACACGGCCTGCACAGCCACGGCAAAAGGCAGTGAGTACTGCGCCTGCGACGTTGTTCCCGGCATGCCAGGGTAAAGGCAGGCCGCCTCTTGAAAGCTGTTGATGTGGATGCCCGCCAACTGGTCGTGCGTCAGATCGTTTTCCAGCATGATCGCCCGCACGCCGTCAATCGCGGCATGCGCCCAGCGGCAGATTGGATAGGGTTTCACATATTGATGTTCCATCTGCCAGAAATCGCCGAGGTCGTCCCAAAAGGCTGCGGCGCGGTCTTCTTCGATGGTGATTGCCGGAGCGCCGGTAAATCCGTGCTCGGCCAAAATGGCGGCAGACATCCCCACCATCGCGCCCCAGCCCGATCCATCGTGCAGCATCGTGGGGTTTGCAATCTCTCGCATCATCTGGCTGCGCGGACCGTGGTATTCAGCAATACCCATGGCCTGTCGCATCTGATCGGGCGAATGGCCGCGCAATCGTGATGCCATGGCAACAACGCCCAGCGCGTTCCATGCACCCGAGGTATGATAGTCACTAACCGTCGCATGCAACGCCAACCCCGCGCGACCCGCGATTTCATATCCCGCAGTTACCGCCGCAAGGGCCTGTGGCCCGCTCAGATCGGGGCAGTGTTCGGCAAGTGCTGCCAGAGCCGGGACAACAACAACGCCGATATGCCCCTTTGTCGGATTGTACCCGTCATGCCCATCCAGATTATCGGTCTGCGTGGCCGCGGCATAGGCGGCCCCGGCAAGGCTGACCCTGCGCCCGTCAAACATCATCCGGGCGCTGTGACCGGGATCGTTGCTGGCATAAAGCAGAGATGCGGTGTCGCGTGCGATCACCCCTGCCTCCATCGGGCCCGAGGCGATCAGGATGCCCATCGTGTCCAGCGTCATCAGGGCTGCGGCCGCCTGCGCGCTGGCCGGCATTTCGTCGGCCTGCCGATTCAGGGCAAATTCGGCAACGCGGGCAAAGGTATCTGTCACGTCGCGCCCTCCATCATCGGCGCGATGTCCCGCAGGCGATTGCCTGCCGGGTCAAAGGGCGCTTCGGCCAGCAGTTTCGCCGTATGCGGACGGCCCAGAATAAAAATGTTCACTGTATCGCCCGGTTGCGCCACCTGCGGGTCGGCATAGCCGATCGCCAGCGACTTGCCGACGGAGTATCCGTAAGCGCCGGATGTCACGCGCCCGACGGGCTTGCCATCGGGGGTAAAGATCGGCTCGCCACCGGTTGCATCGGCGTTGTTTACGGCCTCAACCTCGAGTATCGACAGCACCTCGCGCGGGGCATTGTCCTTGACGCCAAGATAAGCGTCCTTGTGCAGGAAATCCTTGTCCAGCTTGATCAGCCCGGCCAGTCCAACCTCTTGCGGCCAGTATTCCTGTGAGTACTCTCGCCCCCA
>JBPCWT010000129.1:0-9114 GCA_051009255.1 Ruegeria sp.
ACCCGAACGGTCATATGACGGTCGCGAATGACCGGCGGCAGATCCTCGATCTCGCGGTCTTCGGCCAGCCATTTTGGCAACCCGCCATCCAGAACCGCGATGTTATCCTGACCCATCAGACGGAACAACCACCAGACACGCGCTGCGGACATCAGACCGGAACCATCATAAACGACTACCTGATGCCCGTCGCCAACCCCCATTGCCCGCATACGGGACATGAACTTTTCGACCGGCGGCGCCATGTGCGGCAGATCGGAACGATGATCAGAAATCTCGTCGATGTCGAAGAACCGTGCGCCCGGAATATGGGCCGCGTCATATTCGGCTTTTGCGTCGCGCCCTTGCTGCGGCAAATACCATGACCCATCCAGGATCCGCAGGTCGGGATCTTTTAGGTGGGCGGCAAGCCATTCAGTGGAAACCAGGGTTTTCGGATCGTCCATCATCAAAACCTCCCCTACGCGCGCAGTTTTTCACTATACGTGGAAGGGGATAGGTTCAAGGCTGGATGGCTGCGGCGCCCCTCGAGTTCAGGCATTTATCGCGAGCCGCGCAGCCTGATATGCTGAATTATACCCAAAAGGCTGATGGCTATCCAAAAACCTTCGATCAGCATTGATGCCAGATTGAAGTTCTGCAGCAGCGAGTAAACGATCAGCGTCGAACCAAGCAGGTTCAACACCGGAAACACCAGATCATCCGAATTCATCATCCGCATCTGGGCGGCAAAATATGCCGCAACCACCAACAACGCCCCGAACGAGCCGATGGCGTCCGCGAGTGTCAGGATGTCAAAGAATGCGGCCATAAAATGCCTCCGGAACAATTCAGGAAAGTTGGGAACGCATCAATTGGTCAGGACAACCGCTGCTTGTTGCGCGTAGTGGTGCATATTCAGGAATGCCGCCCCTGCTGCCCCTGCGCGATACCCGTGCGGCAGATCGGCGGCAAACCGCAATCCCTGTCCTGACTGTAACGGCACCCATTCTCCATTGCGCAAAACATCAAGCGAGCCTTCCAGCACAAAAACCTCTTCGGTGACACCTGCTGCATGCGCCGGTGACTCGTGGCATTGGTCGGACTTCAGCGCGACGTGAAAGGTTTCTGCACCCAGCGCCGGATCAAACGGAAAGACGATTTTAACCTGAATGCTGCCTGGGAAAGTTACCGTGCGAAACACACCGGCATCTGCCGGATCACGCAACGCAGCCGTTCCGATCAGGGCGCTTAGCGGCATCTGAAACCCCTTGGCTATTTTCCACAACGTCGCAATGGTCGGGCTTGATTCGCCACGTTCGATCTGACCCAACATTGCCTTGCTTACACCTGTCAGTTCGGCAACTTTTGACAGGCTCAGCCCCGAAGCCGCGCGAACATCCCTGAGTTTAAGAGTGATTTCGTCCGATTCCATGCCTGCGCCCTGCGATTCCACTTGTACGTTATAACGCACATGGGGTAGCGTGCGCTATAACATACGCACCCCCAATATCGCAGGTGGGGTAAAAGGGAAACAGCATCATGCCAATGTACCGATCCAGAACTTCCACCCACGGCCGCAATATGGCGGGCGCACGCGGCTTGTGGCGCGCCACTGGCATGACCGACGATGACTTTGGCAAACCAATCATCGCCATCGTGAATTCGTTCACTCAATTCGTTCCCGGCCACGTTCACCTGAAAGATCTGGGGCAAATGGTTGCGCGCGAGGTCGAAGCAGCCGGCGGTGTTGCCAAAGAGTTCAACACCATCGCGGTGGATGACGGAATCGCCATGGGCCATGACGGTATGTTGTATTCGCTGCCGTCTCGCGAAATCATTGCGGATTCGGTCGAATACATGGTCAACGCGCACTGTGCCGACGCAATGGTCTGCATTTCGAACTGTGACAAGATCACTCCGGGAATGCTGATGGCGGCGATGCGGCTGAACATCCCGGTCGTCTTTGTTTCCGGCGGTCCGATGGAGGCTGGCAAGGTAATTTGGGAAGGTGAAGAAAAGGCGCTGGACCTGGTGGATGCAATGGTTGCCGCAGCCGACGACAGCTATACAGATGATCAGGTTGCCGCGATCGAACGCTCTGCTTGCCCGACCTGCGGATCCTGCTCGGGCATGTTTACCGCGAACTCCATGAATTGCCTGACCGAAGCCCTGGGCCTGTCACTGCCGGGCAACGGTTCGACTTTGGCCACACATGCCGATCGCAAACGACTGTTCATCGAGGCCGGTCACTTGGTGGTTGATCTGTGCAAGCGGTATTATGAACAAAATGATGCTGGCGTTCTGCCGCGCAACATCGCCACGCGCACTGCATTCGAAAACGCAATGTCGCTGGACATCGCAATGGGCGGGTCCACCAATACCGTTCTGCATCTGCTGGCCGCCGCAAGTGAAGGCGAGGTTGATTTCGATATGTCGGATATCGACCGTTTGTCGCGCAAGATTCCGGTCTTGTGCAAAGTGGCACCGGCCAAGGATGACGTTCACATGGAAGATGTCCACCACGCGGGCGGCATCATGGGCATTCTGGGCGAGCTGGACAGGGCGGGCCTGCTGAACACCACGGTTGGGACGGTCCACGCGCCGTCGATGGCCGACGCCCTGAACCGTTGGGATGTAAAACGCACAGAAAGCGAAACAGTGCACGACTTCTTTCGGGCGGCACCGGGCGGTGTACCCACGCAAACCGCATTCTCTCAGGACCGTCGCTTTGAAGATGTTGACGTAGACCGTGAATCCGGGGTTATCCGCAATGCCGAAAACGCGTTCTCGCAGGATGGTGGCCTTGCGGTACTGTATGGCAACCTCGCCGAAGAAGGCTGTATCGTGAAAACCGCCGGTGTGGATGACTCAATCCTCAAGTTCACCGGCCCGGCCCACATCTTTGAAAGCCAGGACGACGCGGTATCCAGCATCCTGACCGGCAAGGTCAAAGAAGGCGAGGTTGTTCTGATCCGCTACGAAGGTCCGCGCGGCGGCCCCGGTATGCAGGAAATGCTGTATCCCACCAGCTACCTGAAGTCCAAAGGCCTGGGCAAAGCCTGCGCACTGGTCACAGACGGTCGCTTTTCCGGCGGATCTTCTGGCCTGTCGATTGGTCATGTCTCGCCCGAGGCGGCCGAGGGCGGCCTGATCGGTCTTGTTGAACAAGGTGACACAATCGAAATCGACATCCCGAACCGCACGATTCATTTGGCTGTGGATGACGAAACGCTTTCCGCTCGTCGCAGCGCGCAGGATGAAAATGGCTGGGAACCGGCCAAGCCCCGCAAGCGCAAGGTTACTACCGCGCTCAAGGCTTATGCCAAGCTGACAACCAGCGCCGCAAAAGGCGCGGTCCGACAGCTGTAAACAGATTGGAGCGGTCTGCGGTTTTCGCGGACCGTTCTACATTGGCCCGTAATTCCCGTGATGGGCTGAAACGTCAGTCACCCAGCTTTGCGTGCACCTCGTCCAGATCAATTTCGCCGACAGGCATCTTGTTCTCCGGGTTCGCGAAATCGTATTTGAACAGTTCGAAATCCTGTTTGTATATTTCATAAACCAGATGCATCGACAGATCGTCAAAATAGTCTTGGACGGGATGCGCGCGCCTGGGTCCATGCCCTTCGGATTCGTTGAACCTTGGAACTTCAGTTACGTTCACCCTGTGAGGTGTTTCGATGTGGTCCAGAACCTGCTGCATCCCTTCATTGAACTTCTCTGTCCAAAAAATACGATCATATCTTCCACCGTTCACGATGAAGGTCGAGACATGCCCTGACATGGCTGACCAGTGAATATCCGGGTCCATAGGACGACGCCATTTTATCGTGTCGCGCGCAAACAGCAGAAACCGGCGAAAGCTTGCGATCTGGTCAAACTCGTGATTGCCGTCATCACCACCCACGTCGATTCCGTAATTGTAAATCAATGACGGGACCAAATTGCCGCGATAACGCTTGCCGTTCCTCTGAATGCCGCAGATTTTGTCGAAAAACGAACTTAGAATCCGAGTGTAGGGGTTACGCACGCAGGTAAATGAATACGATGCGTGAGATCGGACATTTTTGGAAATGCGTGGCTGGCTTTGGTCAAATGCCCATTTGTGCATGCCATCCGCAGCGTCGTGGATATCGCCGTCAAAGAACCGGCCATTGTCGGAAAAATACATGATTTGCCCGATGGTCGAGCAGGCGCATTTGGGCACGACGCGATAGACCAAGCTTTCGCTTTCGGTCATCCAAGTTCCCGGAAACCCCATGTACTGCTCCTCCTCGTCCCGTCAGTCTCATTCTGATCGGCGGGCTCTGGAAATCAAAGAACCAAAAATATTCTGTTTATTCAATCGCTCAACCCAAGTATCAGGGTTGGAGTCAGGCAGAAACCGGAAACTTAATACCGAAATGGCAAGAATTGCCTACATCCTGTTGTGTCACAAAGACCCCGGGGCGATCATCGCCCTGGCCAAGCAGTTGACCGCTGCGGGTGATTGTATGGCCATCCATTTCGATGCCCGTTCCAACCCTGCCGATTATCAAAAAATCCAGTCCGCGTTGGTTTCAAATCCGAACGTCGCTTTTGCGCGCAAACGGGTAAAGTGTGGTTGGGGGGAATGGTCACTGGTTCAGGCAACTCTGAACGCGGTGGAGGCGGCGGTGGATGCCTTTCCGCGTGCCACCCATTTTTACATGTTGTCTGGTGATTGCATGGCAATCAAGACGGCAGAATACGCACACGGGTTTCTTGACGAAAACGACAGGGATTTCATCGAAAGTAATCCCTTCTTAGAGGGCAATTGGATCAAAACCGGGATGAAGGAAGACCGGCTGATCTATCGGCACTACTTCAATGAACGTTCGCAAAGCCGGCGATTTTATGCTGCCTACAACCTGCAAAAACGCCTTGGGCTACAGCGGGAGGTTCCGCACGACCTTCAGATCATGATCGGCAGCCAGTGGTGGTGCTTGCGACGACGGACCGTCGAATTGATCCTTGAATTTCTGCGCAAACGCCGCGACGTGGTCCGTTTCTTCTCAACCACCTGGATACCGGATGAGACCTTTTTTCAAACCCTGACGCGACATCTGATCCCGAATGAAGAGATTGAAAACCGGACACTGACATTCCTGATGTTTTCCGATTATGGAATGCCGGTTACCTTTTATAACGATCACTATACCTTTCTTTTGCGGCAGGATTTTCTTTTTGCGCGAAAGATCAGCCCCGACGCCGTTGAGCTAAAGCAAAGACTGGGACTGCTTTATGCCAGCGAAGGTATCGAGTTCCAAATCTCGAACGAGGGGCGAAACCTGTATTCCTTTCTTGCCGGGCGCGGCCGTGTTGGGCGGCGGTTCGGGCAAAGGTTCTGGGAGACCGCGAACAGCTTTGATCCTAGACAGGGACTGAACATCATCGTGTGCAAGAAATGGCACGTCGCCAAACGACTTGTTCAACAGATCAGCCACCAGACCGACATTCCCTGCATTGAATATCTTTTCAACGAAGAGGAAACTACGCTGCCGGATCTGGGCGGGATCGAAACAACACTCGAGAAACGCGCACGCCACCGACGATCATTTGTAAAATTGCTTTTCGACCATTATGCATCAGACCAGATGGTCTTGTGTCTGGATCCCGCAAATCTTGATGTTCTATGGGACCTTTGTTCAGGAAATTCAAACGCGCGCGTGCTGGAAATCCGCTGCGACTATTCAGATGACTACCTGATTGGCCACGCACGCCGGGTTGGGTTGACCGGAGAACATACACCCGCCAATGCCGTGGCAAGTTTACTGCCAACACTCCGAAACGACCTGGCATACGAGGCGGATCAGATTCAGAATGCGGGGTTCGACCACATCTGGCGCATTTCCCAAGCCGCTGACAGGTTGGAAAACACCGCTGCGATCACGGGTTTTCTTTCAGTGACGACAGAACAGGCAGACGCAATTATGAGTTTGGACTACCTGTTTACCGATTAGTCCGATTGAGAATTTCGGACATGCAATCCCGGCCGAAATAGATTCAGCCGGGCTGGTCTTTCGCAGCCTCAGATGTCGAACTTGACGCCCTGGGCAAGTGGCAGTTCATCCGAGTAATTCACAGTGTTCGTTTGTCGCCGCATATAGGATTTCCAAGCGTCCGAACCACTTTCGCGACCGCCGCCGGTTTCCTTTTCGCCACCAAAGGCACCGCCAATCTCCGCCCCCGACGGCCCGATATTTACATTTGCGATGCCACAATCGGAACCCGCCGCCGACAGGAATTGTTCTGCCTCGCGCATGTTCAGCGTGAAAACACATGACGACAGCCCTTGCGGAACGTCGTTTTGCAGATGCAATGCCTCGGCGAAATCATCATAGCCCAAAACATACAGGATTGGCGCAAAGGTTTCCGCCCTTACGGTGTCGGTCTGGTCTGGCATTTCAACGATAGCCGGTTCCATGTAGACGCCACCGTCAGGAACACCTGACGTCACGCGGTTGCCGCCGAAGACTGCGCCGCCTTCTGCCGCTGCGGATTTCAGCGATGCCGTCATTGCGTCACCCGATGCTTCGTCTACCAGTGGCCCAACCAATGTGCCCTCGGTCAGTGGGTTTCCAATGGGCAAACCTGCATACGCTTTCTTTAGCCGCGCGACCAGATCTTCCTTGATCGAGTTGTGCACGATGAGGCGGCGCAGGGTGGTGCAGCGTTGTCCGGCTGTACCTACCGCCGAGAAAACAATAGCGCGTACCGCCATTTCCAGATCTGCTGATGGCCCCACAATCATTGCGTTGTTGCCGCCCAGTTCCAGAATACATTTGCCGAAACGTTGCGCCACAACGGGTGCAACTGCCCGGCCCATGCGGGTTGAGCCCGTGGCCGAAATAATCGGGACATCTTCGCTTGCGACCAGCGCCTTGCCCAGATCAGCGCCGCCGATCAGAACCTGCAACAAACCTTCAGGCGCGTCAGGGCCAAGCCGGGCAACCGCTTTTTCAAAAATCTTTTGACACGCCAAGGCGGTTAGCGGAGATTTTTCGGAAGGCTTCCAGATCACCGGATTGCCACAAACCAGCGCCAGCGCCGCGTTCCACGACCAAACGGCCACCGGAAAGTTAAAGGCCGATATTACACCCACCGGACCCGCGGGATGCCAGGTTTCCATCATTCGGTGGCCGGGCCGTTCCGATGCAATGGTCAGGCCATACAATTGGCGTGAAAGGCCAACCGCAAAGTCGCAGATGTCGATCATCTCCTGCACTTCGCCCTGACCCTCGGAGGTGATCTTGCCTGCTTCCCAGCTGACAAGCGCGCCCAGATCATCCTTGGCCGAGCGCAATTCTTCACCCAACAAGCGGATCAACTCTCCACGGCGGGGCGCAGGGACGGTTCGCCACGCTTTGAACGCAGATTTAGACCGGGCAAGAATTGCATCCATTTCAGCAGCAGGCGTTTCGGGGAGTTCACCCAGAACGCTGCCGTCAATCGGCGAGGTAACCCTGAGCCTTCCACCGTTCAGTTCGGCGGCATTCAGGCCAAGGTTCGCAAGTGTCAATTCAGCATTCACAACTATATCTTTCATCTCAGGCTGCCTTGTTTTGTTCGGTTAAGTCACCAGCCCGAAAAAGCTGGCCAAATTCAGTGCGCAGGAAGTCATCCAGTTTCACCTGCTCTTGCCGGATAAAGCCGCTGGACGGCAGCGCACCGGTTCGCATCAAGTCAACGACACCCAGCACGCCAGCAGCCGTTGTAATCTGGATCGCGCTCCAGACACGCCCGTCGATGACTCTGGCGAATGATTTGTTGATCAGGCTCTTTTCGCGCAGTTCGCCGCCAATTTTGCCTTTTGCGGTGCAGTACACCAAAACCACATCCTGATCCGTTCGGGGCAGCGCGGATTCAAAGATTTCCTTAAGCAGGTCCCGACGGCGCCCAAGACCAAGATCGTTGAGCAACAAGTTCAGGATATCACGGTGGCCCGGATACCGGATTGATCGATAAGAAACGGCCTGCGCCGTGCCTTGCAGTGTTTCGGTCAATGTGCCCAACCCACCAGAGGTATTGAAGCATTCGTACTCCACCCCGTCGTGGCCCAGAATTTCATAATCTTCCAGAGGTGCGGTTTTCACCAATTGTCCGTTCACGATGGCGTCGCAAGGGTTGCAGTACTCGTTAATCAACCCATCCGTCGACCATGTCAGATTGTATTTCAGCGCGTTGGTTGGATAGAGCGGCAACGCGCCCACCCGCATATGAAGGCTGTCGATTTCATCAAACTCTGCTACCAGCGCAGCGCCGGAGATTCCGACAAATCCCGGGGCAAGCCCGCACTGAGGCATAAATGCCGTTTCGCTACTATCCGCCAGTTTCCGGACAGCGTTGGTTGCGGCAACATCTTCTGTCAGGTCAAAGTAATGTGCCCCCGCGATCTGTGCCGCCTTGGCAATCTTTGGCGTCAAAAAAAAGGGCGCTGCGGAAATCACGGCGTCAAAACCCTTCAGGCCAGCTGCCAGGCCTGCTTCGTCCCCGGCATCAATCTGTTTGGTCGGAACGCCCATCTTGTTCAGAACCGAAAGCGCGGACAAGTCGTGGTCTGCCACCGTTGCCGTGTAGTTTTGAGAGTTTTTCAAAAGGGTCGCGATCATCTGGCCGATCTTTCCGGCCCCGACCACACAGACATTCCAGTTCACTGCTCATCTCCTTTTTCGGTTTTCCGCAATTATGGGGAAAACGCTGTTCGGATCGCAGAGGCCAAGTTGACGAAAAGTAGGTTACTGCCGGCATTTAGCCGCTATTTTCGTCGTTTCGACGGATTTGAGTGCCTGCAGTGTCAGCACACTCGGCTGGGCAGGGCTGTGAAAATTACCAGTCAGGGACATGTCAAGCTGCGGCGTCTGGTCGTACTGGCAAACACATTAATGCTCGGATAATCGGTTCGCGTGCTGAACTACACATCACAATGAGACTTTATCGCCTCAAGCAGCAATCAATGTTTCGGCCCCGGCTACCCGACACAGTGGAAATTGACGCCGGTTTTATTTAGTTATAAATAGATACGTTTTCGATGCGCATAATTAAGGAACAGAATAGAGTGAAGCGATTTTTTCATTTAATGTTAATGGGTTGGGTTTTTGCTCACCCTTCTTT
>JBPCWT010000130.1:0-6932 GCA_051009255.1 Ruegeria sp.
GGCCTGATCGTAAACGAAATAGCCCCGCGTGTTCACAACTCTGGCCACTGGACACAAAACGGCTGTGCCGTGGACCAGTTCGAACAACATATTCGCGCCGTTGCCGGGTGGCCACTGGGCGATGGTCAGCGACACACGGCTGTCGTTATGGAAAACCTGATCGGCCACGACATGGACCGCGTGCCCGACCTGGCAAATGAACGCGACGTGGCGCTGCATCTTTATGGCAAGGCGGATATCAAGCCCGGACGCAAGATGGGCCATTTCAACCGAATCGTGCGCTGAGGAATACTGTGGGCCGCGTTCAGTCGAAAAATCGCGCTGCGATGTCTCCGGACATATGGCTGATACGCCCACCGGCCATGGTGGCAGCGACCCTGTAAGTTTTGCTGTCCAGAACAACCAGATCGGCTCGTTTTCCCGGTGCCAACAAGCCGCGATCGCGCAAGCCAAGAACCGCCGCAGGGCCCGAAGAAACCAGTGCCCACGCCCCGGCCAGGTCCACCAGACCAGTCTTGGACAACATCAGCGCCGCCCGGCGCGGGCTGGGATAGTGATAGTCAGACGCCAAGGCATCACACAGCCCCATGGCGATCAGATCCAACGCGCTGACATTGCCCTTGTGCGAGCCGCCCCGCACCACGTTTGGCGAACCCAGAATGATGTGATCGCCGGCCAAACGCGCCGCTTCGGCGGCCTCCGGCGTTTCCGGAAACTCGGAAATCGGTGCGCCCCTTTGACGCCAACGGTCACGCTCTGCCGCGGTTGCGTCGTCATGGCTGCCTATTCGAACACCTTGCCCCGTCAGTTTGGAACAAAGATCGTCCAGCGCATCCGGTACTTCGTCTTTTCGCGAATGCATTGCTTGCAGCATTTCCAGATGCGCCTCGGGGCTGCGCCCGGCCTTGAGCGCCTGACCGGTCAGGCGTGGCGGCGTTCGACCTTTTGCCAGCCGGTCGTGCGGCACGTGGTCGTTGAAAACGACGTAAGGAACCTGCCAATTCATTACTCTTTCCGGCAGGTCAAGGTAATCGTCAAGCATATGGGTTTCGAACCGCAATTGGGGAATAATGTCGGTGACCGTACTGCTCTTAACGGATGCAATCGCCTCGAACACCTGTGCCGCAAAAGCAGGCCCGCGAACACCGCCCTCCCAACTGTAAAACTGTGCCAGAACAGCCGTTGTGATGCCGTTGGCCGCCAGTTCAGCCTCGACCGAAATAATCCCCTCTTCCATCTGCTTCATCGCCCCACGGCGCGGCGCGATGTGGCGCTCAAAACCGTCGCCATGCAGGTCAATGATACCGGGAAGAATGATATATCCGCTCAGATCAACCTGCCTTCCTGCCTTGCCCGCTTGCACGGTACCGTCGGCTATGGTCAGGGAGGATTGCACGATCCCTTCGCCCGGCAGCAGTACATCCGCTCCGGTCATCGTCAGTTCCAGTTGAGTCATTGCGTAGGCTCCGAGTCTGGAGCCGAACATTTTTGCCCGATGCAAATCTCGTCAATGATGTCCATTACACCATCGAGCCAAGTAATTTCCGGATCGAAGCGCCCAAATTCGATGAAATGAAGCGCCTGCGCCATGACGCGGGGATTGTTCATCATAAAGGTGTGTGTCACCGGTAGAACGATGTGATCGGCCATACCCTGGACCTTTGTGGTTTCAACTGAAACCTTCCCATCATCCGGTCCCTCTATGATCGACGAAAATACTGGGTTCAGAGAGTTTTCGCCCGCAATCACGCCCAGCTGGAAATCCACCGGCGGCAGGTTGCGCGGAACACCTTCCGGGCCGGTACCCAGCGCCAGACCGGCGGGACCGTGCAGCAGGCCAAATACCTCCCAATCACCCAGTTCGTCGACCAACTGACTCCCTTGATTTGGCGGTCCAAGCATCACAACACGACCCAGGTTTTCCGGGTGATGATCCTGCAGCCAATATCGCAACAAAATGCCTCCCATAGAATGAGCGACTATGTTTGCAGGCTGCTTGCCACACTCTGCCAGCGCCGCTGGGATAGTCTGATCTGCCAGTTCCGAAATAGGCAGATCGGTCGAGGCGTAGCCGGGCCGCACAACATCGTAGCCATGCGTCAGAAACAATTGCTCCATCACCGAAAACGACGCTTCGGTTCGGGCAAGCCCGTGCAACAGGACAACGCAGTTTGCGCGGGACATGGCGGGCCAGAACAACAAGGCAATGATCAGAAATCGCATGACAGCCAGATAAGGCCAAAACCCGGTTTGGAAAAGACCTAAGCCCGTTTCAGTCGAACAACCGCCAGCGCGATACCGCCCAAAACAAGCGCGGCACCAAGTGCCAGGCGCAAACTGGCAGATTCACCCAGCAAGGCAACTCCGGCCAAAATCGCGATAATTGGAACACTCAGCTGAACTGTCGCCGCAACAGCAGGCGCAAGCTGTGGCAAAACACGATACCATAGGGCATATCCCAAACCGGAAGTTACGCCACCCGAAAGGGCCGCGAGAAAGTAACCCATGGGGGTCATGTGCCACCCATCGCTGAACACCGCGATTGCCAACGCCGTTACAGGCAGCGCCACGACAAAATTGGCACCCGTTCCGGCCAGTGCGTCGGGTTCGGACCTGCCGGACAGTGTATAAGCGGCCCAACCAATCCCGGCTGCAATCATCAGGCCCGCACCCGACAGATCCACACGAACGTCACCAACAGGCCAAAGAACATACACAAGGCCCGTAAAAGCGATACAGGCGCCAATCACCTGCCGCCCGGTCGGAGCTGAACCGCTCAACGATGAAACCGAAAACATGCTGATCTGCACAACGCCAAACAGAATAAGCGCGCCCAACCCGGCATCCAATGTCACATACGCCATGGAAAACCCAACCATGTACAAGGACAATGAACCGGCCCCAATTATGCGCCGCCTGTTCCTCAAGGGCATCTTGCCGCCGCGCAATCGAACAAGCGCCATCAGCACCACAGCACCAGCCAGAACACGAAACACGGCAAATCCACCCGGATCGCTGACTCCGCTATCAATCGCCAAACGGTTCAGGATGGAGTTTGCCGCAAAGGCGCACATGGTCAAAGCGGTAAGCAGAAACAGTCTCATATCAACCACATACTGTGTTCCGATCGGCATGGATACACACTTTGCTTCCGGCCCTGTTTAATTCGCTTACCTGCCATCTTCATCTTTTCAAAAATACTCCCGTCGGGGCCATGCCGGCGCAGGGGGCATTAAAAACAAAAATGGGCCGCCCAAAGGCGACCCCAATCTATTAGCACTGATGTATTCCCCTTCATCAACCTGACCGTAATCAGGCACTAGCCGGGGTGGCCGAATTCGCCAAAGCGAATTGGGCTTGTTTACATCATGCCGCCCATGCCGCCCATGTCGGGCATGCCGCCGGCAGCAGGTGCATCTTTTTGCGGTTTGTCGGCAACCATCGCCTCGGTAGTGATCAGCAGACCAGCAACCGATGCGGCGTCTTCCAGCGCGGTACGGACCACTTTGGCCGGGTCGATAACACCGAACGCGAACATGTCACCATATTCTTCGGTCTGCGCGTTAAAGCCAAACGCCGCGTCCGATGATTCACGAACCTTGCCAGCAACAACCGCGCCGTCAACACCCGCGTTTTCAGCGATCTGACGCATAGGCGCCTCGATTGCCTTGCGAACGATGTTGATGCCTGCGTCTTGATCTGCGTTGTCACCTTTCAGTGAATCCAGCGCCTTACCGGCCTGAACCAAGGCAACGCCGCCACCGACGACAACGCCTTCCTGAACGGCAGCACGGGTCGCGTTCAGAGCATCGTCCACACGGTCCTTACGCTCTTTCACTTCAACTTCGGTCATGCCACCAACGCGGATTACGGCAACACCGCCTGCCAGTTTGGCAACGCGTTCCTGCAGCTTTTCGCGGTCATAGTCGGACGTAGTTTCTTCGATCTGGGTACGGATCTGGGCAACGCGTGCTTCGATCTCGGCCTTTTCGCCTGCACCGTCAACGACAGTGGTTTCGTCCTTGGTGATCGACACTTTCTTGGCGGTGCCGAGCATGTCCATAGTGACACTCTCAAGCTTCATGCCCAGATCTTCCGAGATCACCTGTCCACCGGTCAGGATCGCGATGTCCTGCAGCATGGCCTTGCGGCGGTCGCCAAAGCCCGGCGCCTTGACAGCAGCAATCTTCAGGCCGCCGCGCAGCTTGTTGACAACCAGAGTTGCCAGCGCTTCGCCTTCGACATCTTCGGCAATGATCAACAGTGGCTTTTGCGACTGGATGACCGACTCGAGCAGCGGAACCATCGATTGCAGCGAGCTGAGTTTCTTTTCGTGCAGCAGGATCATACAGTCATCGAGTTCTGCAATCATCTTGTCGGCATTGGTCACGAAGTAAGGTGACAAGTAACCACGGTCGAACTGCATGCCTTCGACAACATCGGTTTCTGTTTCCAGACCTTTGTTTTCTTCGACGGTGATAACACCTTCGTTGCCAACTTTCTGCATCGCGTCCGCGATCTGTTGACCGATTTCAGCTTCGCCGTTGGCCGAGATGGTGCCAACCTGTGCAACTTCGGCAGAGTCTTTGACTTCGCGCGACGCATCTTTGATGCCCGCAACGATGTTAGAAGTCGCAAGGTCGATGCCGCGCTTCAGGTCCATCGGGTTCAGGCCAGCAGCAACCTGCTTCAGACCTTCTTTGACGATAGACTGCGCCAGAACGGTTGCGGTAGTGGTGCCGTCGCCGGCTTCGTCATTGGTGCGGCTGGCGACTTCTTTCACCATTTGCGCGCCCATGTTTTCGAACTTGTCTTCCAGTTCGATTTCCTTGGCAACTGTAACACCGTCTTTGGTGATGCGCGGTGCGCCGAAAGATTTGTCCAGAACCACGTTGCGGCCTTTGGGGCCCAGGGTTACTTTAACAGCATCGGCCAGAATATTTACACCAGCCAGCATGCGGTTACGGGCATCGGTGTCAAACTTGACGTCCTTAGCAGCCATATTTTTTCTCCTTGAGAAACTTGTTTTGAAAAAAGCGGTACAGGGTCAGAGAAAGCGCTTGCGCTTACTCGATGATCCCCATGATGTCGCTTTCCTTCATCATCAGCAGTTCTTCACCGTCAAGGGTGACTTCGGTGCCCGACCATTTGCCGAACAGGATCTTGTCACCGGCCTTGACGGCCATTGCGATCAGTTCGCCGCTGTCCTTGCGTGCGCCTTCGCCGGTTGCGACGACTTCGCCTTCGCTGGGCTTTTCTTTTGCACTGTCGGGGATGATCAGTCCACCTGCGGTTTTTTCTTCGCTTTCTGTGCGACGAACCAGCACGCGGTCATGAAGCGGTTTCAATGCCATCTTTGCAGCTCCTTGGGCTCAAAGTTTGTTGTCCTTCCCTGCTTGATGCAAGGTGTTAGCACTCACATACATCGAGTGATAACGACGCATAGCTAGGTGGTTGAATTCGAGGTGTCAACATGACGCCTGCTATTTTTTTGCTGGCAAGCACGTATGCGGCCCAAATGCGGTTCAAACTGGGTCGGATTCGCCGTCATCTTCCCAGCTGTAGGCCCAGTGCTTCAGGCCCTCGACCCCCGAATCCGACAGCGTATAGACGCCTTTTTCAACCTTGTCGAACCAGCCGTAATGATTATCCCGCATCAATCGCGTGGCATGGGGGACATCGGTCGATCTGGCTACGGCTGCTCCTTTTGCCGGACCGTTGCGGGAAAGATGCGCAGCGCATTTCAGGGCATCCTGCCGATAGGCCGTCACGATCCCATGCCGCGTGGCACCGCCCGCGTTGGGATCACCTTGCAAGCGCTCGAACTCTCTCAACAAACGAGAGGCGCGTTTGACCGATTTTCGGGGGCTGTAGGGACCGGGATCACAGTGCACCTCTGCCCGGCCATCCGATCTCACGGTAATCAGGCCCAGGCCCAACCGCCTGCACAAACCCAGATTGTCCCGCAACGCGCGGCGGGCTGTCCGCCCTGTGGGTTTGCTCACTCCAATGTAAACAAGGTCCGTCACTTTCAAGCGCGCCGTTGCCTGATGAAACAGTGCCAAGGAAAAGCGCAGTTTTAACTCGACGATTAGTGGGGGTTCGCCGTTCCGAACAGCGACGATGTCGGCAGCACCGACTTCGCCCTTCACAACATATCCCTGCTTTTCCAACAGGGCTTTTATCGGAGGGTAAAGGTCCTGCTCTCGCTTCATGTTCGCATGCTAGATACATTCCGGTAAAATTCCAAAATAACGTTTGCCTCGCGCTGCGCAATCGCGCGACCATCGGATCAAGTGTGGTGCCAGGAGAACACGCATGATTCGAGCAGCAGTCGTATTTTTGCTGTCATTAACTGCGGCGACCACCGCTTACGCGCGATGCACTGGCACCGACTTGCGGGACCGTTTGACACCGGCGGCGGAAACACGGCTGCAACAGGAGATTGGCCGCACGCCCTTTGCCTATGGCAATCACTGGGTTGCGACAAAAAACGGCAGGCGCATTCACGTTGTCGGAACCCAGCACAGCGGCGACCGTCGAATGCGGCCCATCATGCGCGGCTTGCGCCCGATCATCCGATCGGCTGACGCTGTCCTGCTAGAAGTAACAAAGGCCGAGATGGGCAAACTGGACACGGTGATCCAGCAAAACCCCTCGATACTGCTGATGCCAAAGGGCAGCACCCTGCCCGATCTTATGTCGACCAACGACTGGAATACGCTGCAAGCGCGAATGCGCCCTGAAAACATCGACAAAGATATTCTGGCCCGCCTGCAACCTTGGTACATCTCGATGGCCCTGTCGCAGTCCGGTTGCGGCGGCCGCGGCATCGCGGCCTATAACGGGCTGGACGAAAGGATTGAAAATCTGGCCGTCCGCAGCGGCGTCCCTGTAGGGTCGCTGGAAGGCGTTGGTGACGGGATGCGGGC
>JBPCWT010000131.1:0-2766 GCA_051009255.1 Ruegeria sp.
GCTCCACGGTGGCCCGCGGCGACAAGCTGTTCGCCTGGTATCCTTACCCCCTGCCGATCATCGCCGAGAAAGCCGGTACCGCGAAATATGTCGATCTGGTTTCGGGCATCGCTGTCCGGGACGAAACCGACGATGCAACCGGTATGACCCAGAAAATCGTGATCGACTGGCGTGCCGCTCCGAAAGGCAGCGAACTCAAGCCCGAGATCATTCTGGTCGGCGAAGATGGCGAACCCGTCCGCAACGATGCGGGCAACCCGGTTCACTATCCGATGTCGGTGGATGCGATCCTGTCGATCGAAGACGGTCAGCAGATCGAAGCTGGTGAAGTTGTTGCGCGTATCCCGCGCGAAGGTGCCAAGACCAAGGACATCACCGGTGGTCTGCCGCGTGTTGCCGAACTGTTCGAAGCACGTCGACCAAAAGATCACGCGATCATCGCCGAGGCCGATGGTTACGTGCGCTTTGGCCGCGACTACAAGAACAAGCGTCGTATCAGCATTGAACCGGCTGACGAGTCGATGGAAACGATCGAGTATATGGTGCCCAAGGGCAAACATATCCCGGTTGCAGAAGGCGACTTTATCCAGAAGGGTGAATACCTGATGGACGGCAACCCGGCTCCGCATGACATCCTGTCCATCATGGGTGTCGAGGCGCTGGCCGATTACATGATCGACGAAGTGCAGGACGTTTATCGCCTTCAGGGTGTGAAGATCAACGACAAGCACATCGAGGTGATCGTGCGCCAGATGTTGCAGAAGTGGGAGATCCTGGATTCAGGCGACTCCACCCTGCTCAAGGGCGAACATGTCGACAAGCAAGAGTTCGACGCAGCCAACGAGAAAGCCATCGCGCGCGGTGGTCGTCCGGCACAGGGCGAGCCGATCCTGCTGGGGATCACCAAGGCCTCGTTGCAGACGCGTTCGTTCATCTCTGCGGCGTCGTTCCAGGAAACCACGCGCGTGCTTACCGAAGCATCGGTTCAGGGCAAGAAGGACAAGTTGGTCGGTCTCAAAGAGAACGTCATCGTTGGCCGTCTGATCCCCGCCGGTACCGGTGGTGCAACTCAGCGTGTCCGCCACGTCGCACAACAACGCGACAACGTGGTGATCGAGGCCCGCAGGGAAGAGGCCGAGGCTGCCGCAGCCCTGTCTGCGCCGATCATGGACGACGACATCCTTGGCGACGAACTGGACGTTCTGGTGGAAACCCCGGAAAGCCGCGAGTAAATCGGCAGCCAAAAGCAAATCAAATGGGCCTCGCGTTTTCGCGGGGCCTCTTTTTTGGCGGAAATCCAACGCGGATCGCGCCGCCAGCGCCCGGAATCCCACCTTCGAACGCAGCGGGGTGGTTGACAGCGTGGCGTCCGCGTGACGTATGACGAGCAGAGTTCTTGAACCTGGGATCAATCGCACAATGACGCCGAACATGAACGGTGCCTTGCTGATGATGGGCAGCATGGCGGCCTTCACCATCAATGATACAATTATCAAATCGGTGGGACAGGACGTGCCTCTGTTTCAGCTGGTTGCGATGCGCGGTTTTCTGGCGACGATTCTGGTCTTTGTTCTCGCCCGGCACCTCGGGGCGTTGCACCTGCGGTTTCCGCCCCATGATCGTTGGCTTGTGCTGGCGCGTTGCCTGGCAGAACTGGCGGCGACATTTTTCTTTCTGACGGCCTTGATGCATATGCCGCTCGCCAATGTGACGGCGGTGCTTCAGGCGTTGCCGCTGACCGTTACAATGGGGGCCGCGCTGTTTTTCGGTGAAAGTGTTGGCTGGCGCAGAACGCTTGCCATCGCCGTGGGATTCGTCGGTATGCTCCTGATCGTCAGACCCGGGCCCGACGGGTTCAGCATCTATTCAATCTACGCTCTGATCGCCGTTGCATCGGTCACCACCCGCGACCTGATAACCAAGCGGATGTCGGCGCAGGTGCCTTCGATGGTCGTGACGCTGGCGACGTCTCTTGCCGTAACCGTCAGCTTTGGCGTTGCCTCGGCTGTCGAAGGCTGGGTGCCGGTTACTCCAACCTCGGGCGCACTTATTGCAACAGCGGCCCTGTTTGTACTGTTGGGGTACCTGTGCAGCGTCATGGTAATGAGGGTCGGCGAGGTCGGGTTTGTAGCCCCTTTCCGCTACACCAGCCTGATCTGGGCGCTGGTTCTGGGATGGTTCGTGTTTGGCGACTGGCCCGACGCGCTGACCATGACAGGGGCCGCGCTGATCGTCGGTGCCGGCCTTTTCACCCTGTTCCGTCAGAAACTGCGCGAAAGCTCGGAAAACGCTGCCCGCACCTGATCCGTCTGGATCGCGAACCGCGCTTCGAATTCTGCCTCTAACTCCGGCGTCAAAGTGTCAAGATCAGCCGATGCGCCCCGCCGCGCCTGAGAGTCGTTGAACCGGTTTTGCGTACGCACCCACATTGGTGCATCGGTCTGGCTGATGACGGGCATAAAGTTTGCGATCTTGTGGTGTCCGAAATTCATGATGGTCAGGGGCGATCCGCCACGGACCCACATTCCCAGTGCGACCCCCAGAAATGGACGGACTTCTTCTTTGGCCGCGATCCCGTCGGCGCTCATTTCAGCCGTGAATCCGCGATTGAAATCCAGCGCGACGGTGTGATGGTTTTGCAAAAACCCTTTGCACTCGGCAACGGTCTGCCGCATCCGCTCGACGAAATCCACGGACACCGCGTCGTCATCATCATGGCGGAACTGCACGCAAGAGACGTCGGGATCAACACGCGCGGCATTAAGT
>JBPCWT010000132.1:0-15862 GCA_051009255.1 Ruegeria sp.
ATCCTAGAGGCCGCGTGCAACCGAATGCCGATGCTGGCCGAAGCAGGAATCCACACGTTCTTTAACGGCCCCGAGTCTTTTACACCGGATGATGCCTATCATCTTGGTCTTGCGCCCGAGATGGACAATTTCTGGGTTGCCGCCGGTTTCAATTCCATCGGTATCCAGTCGGCAGGCGGCGCAGGCATGGCGTTGGCTGAATGGATGGAAAACGGCGCAAAACCCTTTGACATTGGCGATGTTGATGTCAGCCGGATGCAACCGTTTCAGGGAAACAAGCAGTACCTTTATGAGCGCTCAAAGGAAACGCTGGGCCTGCTGTATGCCGATCACTACCCGTATCGTCAAAAGGCGACTGCACGCGGCGTGCGCCGAACACCGTTCCATCACCATCTGAACGAACATGGCGCCGTACTCGGCGAGTTGTCAGGGTGGGAACGTGCCAACTGGTTTGCGACTGAAGGGCAGGAACGCGCGTATCAATACAGCTGGAAGCGCCAGAACTGGTTTGAAAACTCTGCAGCCGAACACCGCGCCGTGCGCGAAAATATGGGCATGTACGACATGTCTTCGTTCGGAAAGATCAGGGTCGAAGGTCCGGATGCCCAGGCGTTTATGAATTACATCGGCGGGGGTGATTACGCGGTGCCAACCGGCAAGATCGTATACACCCAGTTCCTGAACAGCACCGGCGGGATCGAAGCGGATGTTACGGTCACGCGTCTAAGCGAGACCGCCTATCTGGTTGTGACACCGGCAGCGACGTGTCTGGCCGACCAGACATGGATGCAGCGAAATGTCGGCGATTTCCGTGTTGTCATAACGGACGTGACCGCTGGCGAAGGTGTGTTGGCGGTCATGGGCCCGAACTCGCGCGCCTTGCTTGAAAAGGTCTCGCCCAACGATTTCACAAACGCGACCAATCCGTTCGGCACCGCGCAAGAGATCGAGATTGGAATGGGCCTTGCCCGTGCCCATCGTGTCACCTACGTCGGCGAACTGGGTTGGGAAATCTATGTTTCGTCCGACATGGCGGGTCATGTGTTTGAAATCCTGCATCAGGCAGGTCAGGACATGAGGCTCAAACTATGTGGCATGCACATGATGGACAGTTGCCGCATTGAAAAGGGCTTTCGCCACTTCGGGCATGACATTACGTGCGAAGATCATGTTGTCGACGCCGGCCTGGGATTTGCGGTCAAGGTCGACAAAGGTTGTGATTTCATCGGGCGCGAGGCGGTCATCGCCCGCAAGGAAAGCGGACCAAAAAACCGAATGGTGCAGTTCAGGCTGACCGATCCGGAACCGCTGTTGTTCCATAACGAGCCGATCATTCGTGATGGCAAATACGTGGGATACCTTAGTTCCGGCAACTACGGTCACACGTTGGGGGGCGCGATCGGAATGGGGTACGTGCCATGCGAGGGCGAAACGGCTGCGGATGTGCTGGGATCGAGCTATGAAATCGACGTGTGCGGTGTGAAAGTGAAGGCCGAAGCGTCGCTGAAGCCGATGTACGACCCGAAATCAGAACGCGTTAAGGTCTGAACCAATTCACAGCGAAACTTTGGGGCGCATGGGCGCCCCTTTTGCCGTTTCACCTATCGTTCTGACTGGCAATCTGTGACCCATCAGGATTCTTGATACCCAACGTCACAGTTTTCGCGGTTCCAATCCTATCCCTTCCTGCCTTAAGGACGAACAGCACTATCCAGAGACTTCTGATGGCAGAAATCAAATCGACACCGCAAAACGCCGACACGCCCAAGGGGCTGGCGCTGGCTGTTGCGGCTTACTTTCTATGGGGCTTCCTGCCGCTTTACATGAAGGCCGTGGCGCATATCGGGCCGGTCGAAGTAGTGGCGCATCGTGTAATCTGGTCGGTTCCAATTGCCGGTCTGCTACTGGTCGCGCTTGGACGAACAGGTGATCTAAGGGCGGCGCTGCGTAACCCGAAAATGCTGGCGATGGCCTGTCTTACGGCGGCCCTGATTACTGTGAACTGGGCGATTTATGTCTGGGCCATTGCCTCTGGCAAGGCATTGGATGCCGCGTTGGGCTATTATATCAATCCCTTGTTCAGCATCGCGTTGGGGGCGATCCTGCTGCGTGAACCGCTGACCCGCACGCAACTGGCTGCAGTTGCGCTGGCGGCGCTTGGTGTTCTGGTTCTGGTGCTAGAGGCCGGAAAACTGCCGTGGGCTGCTTTGGGGTTGACGTTTAGCTGGGGTTTTTATGCCTTTTTCAAGCGGTCACTGCCCATCGACCCCAATCAGGGTTTTCTGCTGGAAGTTCTGATCTTGCTGATCCCCGCGCTGGCATATGTGACCTGGCTGGGCGCACAGGGCACGGGTCATTTCGGGTTGGTTGCAACAGATACAATGCTGCTGGCCGGCGCGGGCGTCGTGACCGCCGTGCCGTTGCTGTTATACGCCAACGGGGCCAAGCTTGTGCGCCTTTCAACAATGGGAATTCTACAGTACATCGCGCCAACGATGATCTTCATAATCGCGATTACGCTATTTGGGGAACACATAGATCGTGGGCGGTTGATCGCGTTTCCGATGATCTGGGCCGCTCTGGTCATCTATTCGATCCCAATGGTGCGCCAGATGCGGGCTCAGCCCTGATCAAGAACGATTCGTGTCAGGTGTTCGGCCCACAATGCGTATGCTTTGGGGCTGGGATGATACCCATCCGGCGCGGCCATGGCCGGGTCGTCAGGCAGGACCACCGGCAGGTTGCGCGCCTGGGGAAACTTGCGGACGACCTGCTGCAACCCCTGGTCCAGCCGATCCGCCTGCTGCCCCAATACCCAGGCCAACGGCTGCGGCAAGACGGGAAACCTGTTCATTTGCGGAACGCTTGACACGATAACCCGGCGCGCGCCAAGCGAGCCGGTAATCAGGTTCAGCAGTTCAGTCTGTTGTTTGATGAACCGCGCCTTTGTCACCGCCCGGGTCACGTCGTTTACACCCAAAGCTGTCACCGCAACATCGTAATGCCCGCTGATGTTTTGCAAACGGTTGATCGTGTCTCGTGTGGTATGGCCGGTAACCGCCTCAAGCCGCCATTCAACGGCATAATGCCTGCCCAGTTGCCTGACCAACTGCCCGGACAGGGCCTGATGTTGCGTACCCGCCCCGACACCCGCTGCGGAGCTGTCGCCAGCGATCAGCAGGCGCAGTCGCGGCCCTCGCCCCTCGCGCCCCTCACGCGGCCCGGCAGGTTCAGGCAACAATTGCGTTTTTCGCCTGACCGCCAACCCCTGTGCTGCCAATAACGGCAGCAAGGGAACCCTTAGAATTTGATCGGCATCGACCGGGCCGGGCATTTTCAGGAAAGCGCCTCGCGGAATTTGACAAACCGGGCATCCGTCATCACCCGCGCATTCATGGCTTCGCGCAAGGCGCCAACCGTTTTGTGTGGGCGCATGACAACTTCGAGTTGCTGAATCAATCCTTCGTCGTTCAGCGTGATCAGATCCGTGCCAACGGCGTCCATCTCGCCGACCTTGCACTGAAACTCCAACGCCCAGTCATTTCCTTCGCCCATGGATCGACGATATTGAAAATCCGAAAAAACCTGCATCACGTGACCCAGAACCGCCGCGACCGGTTCCCGGCCTGTCCACGTATTGAAATACGTCGGCGGCATAAACTGCACATCCTCGGCCAGCAGTTCGCTGATCTGGCTTTCGTCGCCCTCGGCGACAACTTCTTGCAGTCTCTTGATTGTCGGGTGCATGACCTCTCCTTTTCGTTGACCCAAGATTTGCCGAACCCGATTGTTCAGGCAAGGACGACGTTGCGAGAGTTTGCGCGCTGCGATAGGCAGGCGCGCATGAGCGAGACCTATGATCCCCCAACAACTCCGCTGGATGTGCTGCACGAAGATGCGCAGCTAATCGTGGTGAACAAGCCCGCGGGCCTGCTGTCAGTGCCGGGCAAGGGGAAACACCTTGCTGATTGCCTGCTGACCCGTGTTCAACTGGCGTTTCCACAGGCGTTGTTGGTTCATCGGCTGGACAGGGATACATCGGGCGTCATCGTTTTTGCGCAAACGCCCCATGCGCAGCGCCATTTGGGGCTGCAATTTGAAAAGCGGCAGACCCGGAAAACCTATGTGGCGCGACTAAGCGGGCAGATTGCCCCCAAAACGGGAACCGTTGACTTGCCGCTGATCGTCGATTGGCCAAACCGGCCGCGCCAGATGGTTTGTCACCAAACCGGCAAACCGGCCATCACCGACTGGCGCGTCGTTCACTATGATGGGGACACGACCCGCGTTCGCCTGTTTCCAAAGACCGGGCGCTCCCATCAATTGCGCGTGCACATGCAGGCAATGGGCCATCCCATATTGGGCGACCCGTTCTATGCCCAAGGGAGTGCTAGGGATTATCCCCGGCTCATGCTGCATTCCGAAGAACTGCGCCTGAAACACCCCGAAGGCGGCGTTTCAATGAAATTCAAATCTGCCGCAGATTTCTGATATTGGCCGCTTACAGCATTGAATTGAGCGTCTGTGTTGCTCGTTTGCTCAACGATCGCCACCAAAGTATCGGTAGCGGCGCGATTTTGCGCGAACGCTTTTTTTCGCGCGGTTTTCTGTTTGCAAGCAACCTCTGCTTTGTAGCTATCGGGCGCGGGCCTTGATCCTCGGACCAGCGATCCAGTTTTAGGGTCATCAATACGTGGTTGTCACGACTCGGCATAACCAAACTCCATCAATTTGTTTTGGCCAATATCCCTCAACACTCCTGACACGAACCTGTCAGTGGGCTGTGCTAGAATGTCAGCAGACACAGGGAGTCTCTGATGCGCCGATCCACCCGCCTGTTTGAAATCATTCAGATATTGCGCGCCTCCGAAGCGCCCATAACGGCAGAGGCACTTGCGGCCAAGCTCGAGGTTTCCGTGCGCACGATCTACCGCGATATCGCGGCACTACAGGCGCAGCGCACGCCCATCGAGGGCGAGGCCGGGGTCGGATATCTGATGCGCCGTGGCTATGATTTGCCGCCGCTGAATTTCGACGCGGAAGAGGTCGAGGCATTGTGGGTTGGTCTGTCCATGCTGGCCCGCACTGGCGACAGTAACTTGCAGCATGCCGCAGATCGGGTGCGCCGCAAGATCGAAGCACTGCGCGTGCCAGCCGATTGGTTGCAGGTGGCCCCATGGGGCGCGCCAATAGATGACCCGACCGAGGGATGTGTTTCGGTATCACTGTTACGCCGTGCCATCCGCGATGAACAAAAGCTGCGCCTGACATATGCAAATGTAGAAGGCGCAAAGACCGATCGCGTCGTCCGGCCCGTGGGGCTGATATATCACGTCGAATGCACCATGTTGGCGGCTTGGTGCGAGATGCGCGGCGGATTTCGACATTTTCGCGTGGATCGCATCTGGTTATGCGAACCCACCGAAGAACGGTTTACGGGTCAGGGCGCGACGTTGCGGGAAATCTGGCAAGAACAGAGCACTTGGACTCAGAACATGGATGTGGCCTGAGCTGCCCTTTTGGCGGGTAATTGCCGGACAGGTCACTTTGTTGCTTGAGCATTTCCACATCACCTATGCTATAGTGCTGCTAACGAAGCAAACCCGGTAAACGGGTAATCGAGCAGAAGGTGGTTTCATGAATAAATCCAAATATGTGCTTGCGGCTGGACTCTGTTCAGCCATGGTAATGGCTGCATGTACTGATCCTGCAACATTGTCCTTGCAGGACGACCCTAACAAGAACGCAAAGCAGGGCGCGCTTATGGGTGGCTTGATCGGTGCCGGGGTTGGTGCCATCGCAAACAATTCCAATCCGGGGCTGGGTGCCGTGACCGGCGCGGCCATCGGCGCGGCCGGTGGCGGTCTGATTGGCAATCAGCTTGACCGGCAAGCCGCCGAACTGCGTCAGCAGTTGGCCAATGACGGAATCACCATCGTCAACGCAGGCGACCGCCTGATTGTGACAGTCCCGAACGATATTACATTTGACACTGACAGTTCCACGGTCAGGCCCGGATTGCGGTCGGATCTGGTCCGGGTCGGTCAGAACCTTGTGAATTACCCGAACTCTAACGTGCAGATTATCGGGCATACCGACAGTGACGGGGATGCAGGTTACAATCAGGATCTTTCCAACCGCCGGGCAAGTTCGGTGGCCGATATTCTGCAGGCCAATGGTGTCAGCTACTCTCGGATTACGACAATTGGTCAGGGTGAAAACAATCCGATTGCTTCGAACCTGACACCCGAAGGCAAAGGACAAAACCGCAGGGTGGAAATCGTTATCGTACCTAGCAACAACGCCTGATTGGTGTCCGCCCTGAATGGGGCCGCCACAAGCGGCCTGTTTTCGCGCACAACAGCTGCGCGTCAGGTGGGCTTTGGCGCGACGTGATGCCAGTTTAAGTGTTGGAAATCACCAAGGCGGAGTTTTCCCGAATGTCCGAACCGATCCTGTTGAGCCTGTCCGGCTCTTTGCGTCAAAGCGCAACAAACCGAAAACTGGTGCGCGAGGCCGCGCGCCTGTTTCAGCCGGGCACCTATATCGAGGCGGAATTGAACCTTCCCTTGTATGATGGTGATCTGGAAACCGGCGAGGGCATTCCGGCGTCGGTTCAGAAACTGGCGGACCAGATTTCTCAGGCTCATGCCATCATCATCTCGACGCCCGAATATAACAAGGGGCCATCGGGTGTTTTAAAAAACGCACTGGATTGGGTCAGCCGGATAGATGGCAAACCATGGTTGGACAAGCCAGTCGCCGTAATGTCGGCAGCCGCCGGTCGCGCCGGGGGCGAGCGTGCTCAGATGGTATTGCGCGCGTATATGGTTCCGTTTCAGCCGCGTATTCTGCAAGGTCCCGAACTCCATCTTGCCAGCAGCTCGAACGAATTCGACGACGAAGGCCGGTTGAAAAGCGAGCGCTATTCAAAAACGCTTCATACCCTGATGCAAAAGCTGAGGGCCGAGGCCGGGTTTTGAACCAACTTGTTCCGGACAGAAGCGCGGCCTAATCTGAGCACTATGAAGGATCAGGGCAAAACTGAAACTCAGGATGATGTGTTAGATCCGGCCCGGGCCGCCGCGTTTCAGGTTGCGATGGGGCAGGACGTGACGATCAAAGAGGGGTCGCCGCTGCCGCCCTTTTTCCACCAGCTTTATTTCTGGTCGCCGCGCCCACCTTCCGGTCTGGGCCGGGACGGGCACCCAAGCGTTGGTGGCGGATTGATTCCGGACATGGGATTGCCCCGTCGGATGTGGGCGGGCGGCAGGTTGCGGTTTACCGAACCGTTGTGCGCGGGACGCCCGGCCCAGCGGCGGTCGGTTCTGGAAAGCGCGGCGTCAAAAACCGGACGAACCGGACCATTGGCCTTTGTCACCTTACGGCACGAGATTTGGCAGGATGGCAAAAAGCGACTGACCGAGTGGCAAGATCTGGTTTATCGCCAAGACCCTTCCGCGGACGCGCGGCGACCGGTTCCACCGATGGCCCGAACTGACGAAACGGATAAGCGCGACCAGAGCTTTGATTCGACGTTTTTGTTCCGTTACTCGGCGCTGACATTCAACGGACATCGTATCCATTATGACCTGGACTATGCCCGCGAAGTCGAAGGCTATGATGGTTTGGTCGTACATGGCCCATTGTTGGCGCAGTACCTAATGCTGCTGGGCGAAGAAGCGATGGGGCCGTTATCCGAATTTGCATTTCGCGCGTCCTCGCCGCTGATGCATTATGAAATGGCAACGTTTTGCAGGAACGGTCAGGATCTTTGGGTTCGGGGGCCGGACGGCAGGCAATGCATGCAGGCTACTGCAGTTTCGCGCTCAGAGTGATGCGGCGGGGCGAAAATCATCGGGGATGCTGTCGCGTTCTTCCAGAACCAGATCGGCCATCACCTCGCCCACTTTTGGGGCCATGCCAAAACCGATTTTGAAACCGCCATTTGCTATGTACTGACCTTTGTGCAGTGGATGTTCGCCCAACATCGGCGCGCGGCTTTTGGTTCTGGGTCGAACACCTGCCCAACGCTCGATAACCTCGGCCCCGTGCAGCACTGGTACGGCTCGCATGGCCCGATCAATTACGTCATCCAATGCGGCGTCGGTGCTGGCCGCATCGTCATAATCTCGCTCGGACGTAGAGCCGATGGCCAGCGTTCCATCTGCATGGGGCACAAAATGGATCGCGTCGGCAAATAGTTGAGGAACCTCGCCTGCATCAAAACGCAACAGGGCCCCCTGACCCTTTACCCCGTTTCCGATGGTTTTGCCAAAGGCTTGGTTTAGCTCCTCCAAACCTATCAGGCCCGTAGCATGGATGACCTTGCCAGCATCCGGGGCATCGGTGGAAATTTCTATTCCCATCACCGCCAGCGCCGCCGCAAGTGCGGCACAGGCCCGTCGGGGATGCATTCGCGCGGTCAGCGTGTCGTGTATCACGTACCCGGTTGGGCTGGACGGGCACCACGCGCCTTCGTCCAGAACGGGAACAACCCGCCACTCGGCCCGGCCTTGCCAAAGTTTGCTGGCCGATTCAGCTCTGGCATGTGCAAGGTCCAATGTCCGGTCGTCCGGTACGGGTTGAATGCGTCCCAGCCGGGCATAACCTGGTGAAACGCCACCGGTTGCCTCGACCTGTTTCCAAAAGGGTTCAGCCATGATCAGGCTGTCAAACTGAAATGCTTTCTTGGCGTTCCAGTTCTCGGGAACGTGGGGGGCCAGCGCACCCACCAAACCGTTGCTGGACTCTGAACCGGGGCCAAAGGGGTCTGTGACCATTACCTTGGCCCCGCGCCGGGCGCAGGTCCACGCGATAGACAGGCCGAAAATCCCTGCGCCGCGCACTGTCACATCGACCATTGCCAATCCCCTTATCCTTGTTCAGTGTCGCGCCGCCTAGCTACAGGAATATCCGATGGCAGACCAGCGTGCCAAACTGACATGGACAGACGACAAGGTTCCCGTGTCCGATCAATTTGATGATCCCTATTTTTCACTACAGAACGGACTGGAAGAAACCCGGCACGTCTTTCTGGCCGGAAACGATCTGCCAAGGCGGTTCACATCGGGTTTTCATATAGCGGAACTTGGGTTTGGCACCGGCCTGAACATGCTGACCGCATGGTCCGAATGGGAGCGTTCGGGTCAGACCGGCCCACTTTGGTTCACCAGTTTCGAGGCATTCCCAATGGCGCAGGACGACATGGCGCGCGCGCTGCAAGCCTTTCCCGAATTAAAACCCTGGAGCGACCGGTTTCTGGCGAAATGGGATGGCGGGAAATGCGAGTTGGAGACATTGAAGCTGGAGGTTGTTGAAGGAGATGCGCGGCAGACCCTTCCGGCATGGAGCGGCAAGGCGAATGCATGGTTTCTGGATGGGTTTTCGCCGGCCAAGAACCCAGAATTATGGGAGTCAGGCTTGTTGCGGCAGGTCGCAAACCACACAGCGCCGAATGGGACTGCTGCAACCTACACCGCGGCAGGTTTCGTGCGCCGAGGGTTGGAAGAGGCGGGCTTTGCTGTTACCCGCAGCCCCGGATACGGCCGCAAGCGGCACATGACACGGGCAGTCAAAACGTGAATCAACAAAACAATGTACCGGCTGGCATCGCCCTGATGGTCGCCGCCACGATTGTCTTTGCGCTGCAGGACGGAATCTCGCGCCATCTGGCCGAGGCCTATAATACCTACATGGTCGTCATGATCCGTTATTGGTTCTTTGCGGCGTTTGTCATTGCACTGGCGGCGCGTGCGAATGGCGGATTGCGGGCGACGGCACAGACGCCACAATTGGGGTTGCAGGTATTTCGCGGCGTACTGTTGGCGCTTGAGATTTGCGTCATGGTGTTTGGTTTCACCAAGCTTGGCCTGATCGAAGCCCAGGCCGTGTTTATCTGTTATCCACTGCTTGTCGCCGCGCTGAGCGGCCCGGTTCTGGGCGAGCAGGTCGGATGGCGGCGGTGGTCGGCGATCGGCGTTGGCTGCGTTGGCGTTTTGATTATCCTGCAACCCGGAATGGGTGTGTTCAATCCGTGGGCCGTAGTCCCGGTTATCGGAGCATTGATGTTTGCCCTCTATGGCCTGCTGACCCGATATGCGGCGCGCCGTGACAGCGCGGCAACCAGTTTTTTCTGGACCGGGGTCGCCGGGGCAATGATCATGTCCTGCATCGGCGTGTGGTTCTGGGAACCAATGTCGGCGCGCGACTGGGCGTGGATGGCGGTATTATGTGTGACAGGCGTGTCCGGTCACTGGCTGCTGATCAAATGCTACGAGATGGCCGAAGCAAGCGCAGTACAGCCCTTTGCCTATTTCCACCTGATGTGGGTATCCATACTTGGGATATCGGTCTTTGGCGAAACTCTGCGCCCGGCAGTAATCGCAGGTGCCGCGTTGATCGTTATCGCGGGGCTGTTTACCCTATGGCGCGAACGCCTGAAGCGTTGAACCGATCAGCTCTTGAGAAAACGGCAGCGGCAGCGCAGGTTTGCCCAAGCGGGCGCGATAAACAGGCAGGCTTTCGGCTACCCGCATGACATAGTTGCGCGTTTCGTTGAATGGAATGGTTTCGATCCAATCGACGATGTCTATCTGCCCAGTGCGTGGATCACCGTAACGTTTCATCCACGTAATTGGTCGGCGCGGCCCTGCATTATAGCCTGCAGCCATCATCACAATGTTTCCATTGAAATTTTCCGCCAGCCCGGACAGGTAATTTGCACCCAGCTTGGCATTGTATTTCCAATCGGATGTCAGCCGCAGTGTTTTGTGACCGCTGAGAATTCCCAGATCCTTTGCCACCAGCTTTGCTGTTGCGGGCATCACCTGCATCAGACCACGTGCACCTGCACCGCTGATGACGATAGGGTCAAATTCGCTTTCTCGACGCGCAATGGCCAAAGTCATTTCCTTGGCCATTGGCAGGCCCAGATCTGCCACCGGATGCACAGGAAAATAGGCCGCAGGCAAAACCATTCCCGTGGTTGCCGCGCGCTTTGCTATCATTACGGCCAGGTGTTGTTCGTTAAATTCCAGCGCTAGATCGCCCAGTTGCACGGCCTCAACCGGGCTCAGGCTTTCCACAAGATGCGTCAGAAAACGCTCGGCCAGATCGCGTTCGCCCGCCCTTAGCAACAGCATTCCCGCCTCCAGCACACTGGATTCAGCAAAAGTGGCCTGTTTCCAATGGGGTGCCCGACGCGGGTTGGCCAGATCGCTGTCAAACGGACGACCGATCTGTTCGGCGGCCAGCAAACCATAGAATGACGTCTGGTATTCGGCACCCTTTGCATAAGCCTCGTGTGCCTTTTCCGCATTGCCAAGCTCTGCATAAGCGCGACCCAGCCAGTAACCGCCGCGGCCTCTGGAAATTGGGGATTTTACCGCGCCTGAAAAGTTCTGGAAATGCCGTACCGCGGTGGCAGGATCACCCAATCTGCGCAATGCCAGAAACCCTGACAGCCATTCCAGATCAGCATAGCCATAGCCCATTTCAGGCGTCATGTGGTGGTTGGCGGCGATATCATAGGCCCGTTTTGCGGTGCCGTTCCTCATCTCCAACCGTGCCAGCCTGCGCCGACCCTCGGCCCACTTGTCGGGCTCTCCCAGTGTTTCGGGGCTGTCGGACCGGGCCAGCATCAATTCAATGGCACTGTCGTCCAGTTCTTTCCTGTCACGCCAAACGAAACGGTCAAAGGCCAGTCCGGGGGAATCCATCAGCGCCTTTGGAACGGCGGCGATTTTACCGTCGACACCCGGTTCGCGTTCTTGCAACGCAATCCGCGCCTCGGCCAGTTTGCGTTGATCGGCGCTGACCAATGGCAGCATCCGCTTCGAGCTGACAAGATGGCCGTCCCACAACAGGTGGTCCAGCCGCGCCTCGTGATGGGGTTTCAGCAGTCTTCCAAAGTTTTCCAGATAATCCTTTTGCAGGCCGGAGCCCATTGCCATCGTTCGCCATGCGATGACGATTTCCGCCTCGGCCTCTCCGCGGCGTCCCTTGGCCATTAGTGCGACGGTGTGATTAAGCGCGCCTTCGGCCGATTGTGGGGGTAACCCGGCATAGAACTTCAGAACCCTGTCGGGATCGGCATTGGTGAATGCCGGTTCGCTTTTGCGCCTTAGCCACGCCAGCCCCGGCCAATCGGGGCGGCGCTCCAAAAAGACCAAAACGTCACCAGAACCGCCAAATCCCTGGCGCAGCCAGTGCCAAACGATGATGTCCCTAGGAACCGACCCCCGGTTACCTGCCGCGCTCAGCGCTTCATTCCAATCGCCCTTGCGCATTTCCGCCAATGCAGCGCGCAAATCCGCAACCGCATCCGCCCGTGCGGCGTGCACATTAAGAACCGAGGAAAGAATCACCACCGTCAGAAACGATAGAATGCGTGTCATCCCTTGCATTTCCCAACAAACCAAGGATACAGCCACAAAGGATAAACCTTGTGTCGTCAGGATCAACACAGAAACCTAAACTGTGATATCCCCGCGCGACAAAAAAACAGCAACCTGCACTTTAAGGAGCGCTTCATGTTCAAAGGCTCGATGCCAGCACTCGTCACACCCTTCAGTAACGGTGAGTTGGACCTGAAAACGCTCAAACACCTGGTTGAATGGCAGATCGATCAGGGTTCAACAGGGCTTGTCCCCGTTGGAACCACTGGTGAAAGCCCGACTCTCAGCCATGAAGAGCATGAAACTGTTGTGGCAGAGGTCGTCAAAGCAGCCGCAGGTCGTGTGCCGGTAATTGCCGGGGCAGGGTCAAACAACACTGTCGAGGCGGTTCGTTTCGTACAATTCGCCCAGAGCATCGGTGCCAATGCTGCCCTGGTCGTGACGCCATATTACAACAAGCCGACACAGCGTGGTCTGGCGGCGCATTATACCGCTTTGCACGACAGCGCGGACATTCCAATCATCATCTACAATATTCCGGGCCGTTCTGTCGTGGACATGACGCCTGCGACGATGGCCGAACTGGCAAAGCTGCCGCGAATTGTTGGCGTCAAGGACGCGACCGGTGATCTGGCGCGGGTCAGCCTGCAGCGCGCAAGCTGTGGGGCGGATTTCTGTCAGTTGTCCGGCGAAGACGCGACCGCGCTTGGCTTTAACGCTCATGGCGGTGTTGGCTGTATCTCGGTCACGGCAAATGTGGCGCCCAAGCTATGTGCCGAATTCCAGCAGGCAACGCTGGACGGTGATTATGCCAGGGCGCTGGGCTATCAGGACAAGCTGATGCCACTGCATGAAACGCTCTTTATCGAACCCGGCCTTGTCGGCGCCAAATACGCGCTCAGCAAGCTGGGACTTTGCAGCGAAGAAGTGCGCTCGCCCCTTGTTGGGCTGGAAAGCTCTACCAAGGCCGCGATCAATGCCGCAATGGCACACGCTGACCTGATCTGACCTTACCGACCGGGACGAAAATCAAAGCGCGGCACTCATGCTCAGAGAGCCGCCCTTTTTACTATCGTTTGCCGTAATACAGCCCAACGACATGTTCCGCCTGCGCAAAGAACAGCCAGCGAGAAACAGCAACACCAGCAAGGTGCGATACCACCGCCAGCAGCGCAAAGATGTGGTGAAACGGCAATAGCAAGAATACGACTGGCAGCACGAACGCCAGCGCAAAGGATATCTGCCTTAGCTTGTGTGCATGTTTGCGCCCTACAACGTGAACAAACTCGCGCAACAGATAGTTCGTACCCGTATGCGGCGGTTCAAAGGCGCGAACCTCTCCCCGGTCGCCCAGACCCGTTGCTGTGCCGATATCTGTACCTGACGCGGCCAGTGCCTGATCCCCTTGTTTCCAATAGGCCAGCTGCACCAGTGCCGCAATCAGCAGCAAAACAAGCGCGATTCTTACTTGACCTGCCAGCAACGCGCCTCCGGCAAGGCTAAACGAAATGAACATGGCCGGTGTCAGGTTCATGTTCCACCGCGGAATTGTCCTGAGCTGAGTATAGATCATCGAGGTTGTGAACACCGTCGCCAGCGACAGCAGCGATCCGATGATGCCCAGCACCGCAAGGGGCAGGTCCATGACGACATCAAGGATAAAATAGATACCCATTGTCATCAGCGCCAACACCGCACACCAGCCTTCGCGTGACAGCCAGCTTGTCTTCCACTGTGTAAACGCCTTCAGGGCGCGCTCTGGGTGGCCAAGGTGAAAGGTCGAGGCAAGCAATCCGCCCACTGCCAGACCGTAGGCGATTACGAAAAAGACAAAAGCGGTCCAGCCGGAAACAGCCGGAAGGCCAAGGCCCAGAAAGAACAGCAGACCAAAGCCCAGCCCGGACAGCGTAGTGAATAATATGACGGATGGTGCGGGGTGCATCAGTCGTTACCTCCGGGCAGTTTGTCGAGTGCTTTGTCCAGCCATCCCAGGAATCCCGTGGCTTCTTCGGCAACCGGGGCCAGCAGGGGGGCCAGAATGTCAATCTGCTCTTCCACCCGATCCTTGGGGCGGGGGGGCAGATATTTGTTCACGGGCTTTGTATCCATTTCCGGCATCAGGTCCATACCGCCCCGCTCGGCCACCAGTTGGCTGACGTCGCTGTCCGGGTCACCCAGATCGCCAAAATGCCGGGCCCCGGCAGGGCAGGTGCGTACGCAGGATGGAACGCGATCAACCTCGGGAAGGTTTTCGTTATAGATTCGATCAACGCACAACGTGCATTTCTTCATCACACCTTCGGTCATGTCCAACTCGCGCGCGCCATACGGACAGGACCACGCGCACAGGCCGCACCCGATACAGTCGCTTTCGTTGACCAGAACAATGCCATCTTCGACCCGCTTATAGCTGGCACCGGTTGGGCAAACCGTCACGCATGGGGCGTCTTCACAATGCAGGCAGGATTTGGGGAAATGAATTAACTGTGCCTGACCCTGTTCGGGTTGCACTTCGTAGGAATGCACCCTGTTCAGGAACGTACCGGACGGATTGCCGCCATAGGCGTCCTGATCGCTAAGTGGCGCGCCATAGTTTTCCGTGTTCCAGCCTTTGCAGGAAATCACGCAGGCGTGGCAGCCGACACAGGTATCCAGATCGATGACCAGACCCAGCTTTCGTTCGGTGGATTGGGGGAGTTGGGTCATTTGCCTACCTTCCAAGCCAGATTTTCAGGGCCGGTGCCGACCGGAGATTTTATCGGATCAAACGCCGGTTGGCTTTCAGTCATGTCATCCGGGTTGGCTGCTTTTTCGATCTTGACCTTCAGGTCAAACCACGCCGCCTGACCGGTGATCGGGTCAGAGTTCGACCAGCGCAGGCCGTCACCCTTGGGCGGCAGCAATTCATGGATTAGGTGGTTCAGCAAAAAGCCCTTGGTGGCCTCTGGCGCGTCCTCTTTTAACGCCCAAGCCCCTTTGCGCTTGCCAATAGCGTTCCATGTCCAGACCGTGTTGTCATTAAGCGCGGCCATTTCCATCACCGGAACCGTGATCGACCCATGCGGCGAGGTGACTTTGGCCCAGTCGCCATCTTTCAGCCCATGCTCGCGCATCAACTTGGTTGGCACGTATAAGGGGTTTCGCCCATGAAGCTGACGCAGCCACGCATTCTGGGTACCCCATGAATGATACATCGCCATCGGGCGCTGCGTCAGCGCGTTGATTGTAAAGCCTTCGTTGCCGGCTTGGTCGGTTTCATACCAAATCGGTAACGGGTCCATCACATCCTTGATGCGCTGGCGCAGATGTTCCGGGGGTTGGCGTTCGCCATGGCCTTCGGCGGCCAGTTGGAATTTGCGCATCGGCTCCGAATAAAGCTGAAATAGATAAGGTTGTGGGCTATCATACAGCCCCATTCCAACGGCCCAATCCTGATACACCGCGTTCCATGGCTTGTAGTACTC
>JBPCWT010000133.1:0-6317 GCA_051009255.1 Ruegeria sp.
GCTTTGGAGCTGGTGCCACATCCGGTTTGGCATTTAATTTAATCGGGTACACACCCAATTTGCCAACTCTGCTAGGGGTGCCGTTGATAATGTTCTTGTTCAACATCGTTGGATACAATCTGCGCCATTCGCATATCTGGCTGCGCTGGCCTGGGATTTGGTCCAAGGTTTTTCCTTCGCCAGCCCACCATCACGTTCATCACAGCTGTCATCCGGACCATCTGGATAAGAATTTCGCCTTCATGTTTCCTCTTTGGGACGTGTTATTCGGCACATATGTCATGCCGGAAGACAACCGGGACGTGAAGTTTGGTGTTACCGAAAAAGACCGGGGTCACGAACTGGATACGTGCATGAAACTATACCTCGTGCCATTCAAGGACGCCTGGCGGGTGTTAAAGCGAAATAAGCAGCCGGCTAAAAGTGAATCTCACCCCGCCGAATGACTGTCTGACCGGGCTGTCGGGACAGCCCGGCCTAGTCGGAGCAAACGACCAATTCGTCAGCTGTGAATCGCGCCACCCCCGCAGGCCAGCGCCGCTTCGCGCACGGCTTCTGAATATGTTGGGTGCGCGTGGCAGGTCAGGGCCAGATCCTCGGCAGAGGCACCGAATTCCATAGCAACGCAAACCTCATGGATCAGATCACCTGCCGCAGGGCCGATGATATGAGCGCCCAGAATGCGATCTGTGTCCTTGTCTGCAAGGATTTTGACAAAGCCGTCCGCGGCAAAATTGGCCTTGGCGCGGCCATTGCCCATGAACATGAACTTGCCGACCTTATAGGCGCGACCCTGCGCTTTCAGCGTTTCTTCGGTCTCGCCGACATTGGCGACTTCGGGCCAGGTGTAGATCACGCCCGGTATGACGCCATAATTCACGTGCCCATGTTTGCCCGCGACCTGCTCGGCGACGGCCATGCCTTCATCTTCGGCCTTATGCGCCAGCATCGGGCCTTCGATTACATCGCCTATGGCATAGATACCCGGCACGTTTGTCTGCCAGTCGCTGCCGACATTGATCTGCCCGCGCTTGGTCATTTCAACACCCAGCGCCTCAAGCCCTAGCCCATCCAAATATGGCTGTCGGCCCGTGGCGACCAGAACGGTGTCGGCATCAATGACGTGCTCGCTGTCATCCTTGCGCAGTTTATAGGTGACTTTGGCCTTGGTCTTGGTGGCCTCGGTCTTTTGTACCGCTGCCCCCATGATGAATTTCAGACCCTGCTTTTTGAGAATGCGTTGGAATGTCTTCTGCACCTCTGGATCCATGCCCGGCGTAATGACATCCAGGAATTCGATCACTGTCACCTCCGCCCCCAGACGCTGATAAACCGAGCCCAGTTCCAGCCCGATCACACCTGCGCCGATAACGACCATCTTTTTTGGAACCTTGCCCAGTTCCAGCGCCCCGGTCGAGGTCACGACGACCTTTTCATCCACCTCGACACCCGGCAGCGATGACGCTTCGGACCCTGACGCGATGATGATATTCTTGGCGTTGTGCACCTCGTCGCCAACCTTGACCTGCCCTGCGGCGGGGATCGAACCCCAACCTTTCAGCCAGTCGATCTTGTTCTTCTTGAACAGAAACTCGACGCCCTTTGTGTTGGTTTCGATCACGTCACCCTTATAGGCTTGCATCTGCTTCCAATCGACCGAGGGGCTTTTGCCCTTCAGACCCATCTTGGCAAAGTTATGCTCGGCCTCGTGCAGCTGGTGGCTGGCATGCAGCAGCGCCTTGGACGGGATACAGCCCACGTTCAGGCAGGTGCCACCCAGCGTATCGCGCCCTTCGACCACGGCAGTTTTCAGCCCCAGCTGCGCACAGCGGATGGCGCAGACATATCCGCCGGGTCCGGCGCCGATTACGATGACGTCATAATTTGCCATTGGTATTCTCCTAAACCTTGCAGATGCTTCCCGGTGGATGCCGGACCGCCGTGGCGGTCCGTGTCAAATTGATCATACGGGTGTCAGCACTTTGACCTGAATATGTGCCACGCCACCACGTTCGTGATGCATGGCCAGTTCCTCGGACTCGATGAAATTCCGCGCGCGCTCCAGATCGGTGATCTGGAACAGGGCAACGGCGTGGTCGGCCTGTTCCGGGTCCTGCCAGATATGCAGATCGCGGATACCCGCGGCCTCGCGCATCTTCTTGTCTTCCCGGAACACCTTTAGCCAGACGTCGAAATCGGCAACATCGGCCTGCCACAGTACATGTGTCGCCATCTTACAGATCCATCAACAGGCGGCGCGGGTCTTCCAGCGCTTCTTTGACCCGAACAAGGAAGGTTACAGCGCCCTTGCCGTCCACGATCCGGTGATCATAGGACAGCGCAAGGTACATCATTGGGCGAATTTTGATCTCGCCATTGATGACCATCGGGCGGTCCTGGATCTTGTGCATGCCCAGAATGCCGGATTGCGGCGGGTTCAGGATGGGCGAGGACATGAGCGAGCCATAAACGCCTCCGTTCGAAATGGTGAACGTGCCGCCTTGCATCTCTCCCATGCTCAGCTTGCCTTCGCGGGCGCGTTTGCCCTTTTCGGCTATTGCCTTTTCGATGGCTGCAAATGACATCGCGTCGGCATCGCGGATGACCGGCACGACCAGACCCTGCGGTGTGCCCGCGGCAACGCCCATATGAACATAGTTCTTGTAGACGATGTCGGTGCCGTCAATCTCGGCATTTACTTCGGGCACTTCTTTCAGCGCATGGCAGCAGGCCTTGGTGAAGAAAGACATAAAGCCAAGGCGCACGCCGTGTTTCTTTTCAAACTGGTCCTTGTACTGATTGCGCAGGCCCATCACCTCGGTCATGTCCACTTCGTTAAAGGTGGTCAGGATCGCGGCGGTGTTCTGCGCGTCCTTCAGGCGCTTGGCGATGGTCTGACGAAGGCGAGTCATGCGAACCCGTTCTTCGCGTACCTCGTCTTCTGCGGCGACTGGCGCGCGTGGTGCCTGTGCAGCCGGTGCTGTCGCCGGGGCAGGTGCCGAAGCCGTTGCAACAGCTTTTGCCACATCTTCTTTCATGATCCGACCGTCACGCCCGGTTCCACTGACCTGATCAGCGCTCAGACCAGCCTCTGCCATCGCTTTTTCAGCCGATGGCGCGTTTGCCACATCCTTGCCGCCTCCGGCAGCAACGGCGGGCGTTACTGCGGCTGCGGGGGCTGCCGGGGCCGGGCTTGCGCCTGTTGCCGCGCCCGAGATTACGGCCAGTTTCGCCGTTGCATCCACGGTTGCGCCTTCGGGTGCTACGATCTCGGCCAATATTCCGGCTGCTGGTGATGGCACTTCGACCGAAACTTTATCGGTTTCCAGCTCGCACAGCATTTCATCCTGCGCAACGCTGTCACCGACCTGTTTGAACCATGTTGAAACGGTAGCCTCGGTAACGGACTCACCCAGTGTCGGCACCATTACGTCCACACTGCCACCTGATGCGGCAGGGGCGGTCTCTGGTGCCGGGGCGGCGGCAGCCGGGGCAGGAGCCGCGCCCTCGCCAGCCGTAATTGTGGCCAACAGCGCATCGACGCCCACTGTGTCACCTTCGGCGGCAACAATCTCGCCCATCACGCCAGCGGCGGGCGAGGGCACTTCGACCGTGACCTTGTCGGTCTCAAGCTCACACAGCATTTCATCCACGGCCACGGCATCACCGGGTTTCTTGAACCACGTGGCAACCGTGGCTTCGGTGACCGACTCGCCAAGCGTGGGAACACGAACTTCAATCGTCATCGCTTAATTTCCTTCAATGCTCAGCGCGTCGTTAATGAGCGCCGCTTGTTGGGCTTTGTGTTGGCTGGCCAGACCCGTCGCGGGCGAGGCCGAAGTTGCGCGGCCGACATATCGTGGCCGTTTGTTGTCGGCGCCGATACGGGTCAGCACCCATTCGATATTTGGCTCAATAAAGCTCCAGGCGCCCTGGTTCTTGGGCTCTTCCTGACACCAGACCACATCGGCATGCTTGAAACGCTCAAGCTCGTTAATCAGCGAATGCGCCGGGAACGGATAATACTGCTCGATCCGCAGCAGGTAGACATCGTTGATCCCACGGGCGTCCCGTTCTTCCAACAGGTCATAATAAACTTTGCCCGAGCACATAACCACGCGCTTGATCTTGTCGTCTTTCACCAGCTTGGTGTCCGAATTGCCCTTATGCGCATCGTCCCAAAGGACCCGGTGAAAACTGGAACCCGTGGTGAAATCCTCGGCATTGCTGACGGCCATCTTGTGGCGCAGCAGCGATTTGGGCGTCACAAGGATCAGTGGCTTGCGGAACGTCCGATGCACCTGCCGCCGCAGAATGTGGAAATAGTTCGCCGGAGTCGTGCAGTTTGCCACGATCCAGTTGTCCTGACCGCACATCTGCAGGAACCGCTCGAGCCGCGCGGACGAGTGTTCCGGCCCTTGTCCTTCGAACCCGTGCGGCAACAGCGTGACCAGACCGGACATGCGCAGCCACTTGCTCTCGCCAGAGCTGATAAACTGGTCAAACATGATCTGTGCGCCATTGGCGAAATCGCCGAACTGCGCCTCCCACAACACCAATGCGTTCGGTTCCGCCAGCGAATATCCGTACTCGAAGCCCAGAACCGCATACTCGCTGAGCATCGAGTCGATTACTTCGTAATTGGACTGACCCGCCCGGATATTGTTCAGCGGATAATAGCGCTCTTCCGTTTCCTGATTAATCAGGCCCGAATGGCGCTGGCTGAACGTGCCGCGGGTTGCATCCTGCCCGGACAAGCGAACCGGATACCCCTCGGTCAACAGTGATCCGAATGCGATTGCCTCGCCCGTTGCCCAGTCGAAACCGCTGCCCTTTTCGAACATTTCCTTCTTGTGATCCAGCAGGCGGCCCACGGTCTTGTGTATGGCAAAATCATCTGGCGCAGTGGACAGGGCCGTGCCGATCGCCGCCAGTGTTTCCGGCGCGACCGCGGTTTCGCCGCGCACGTATTCGTCCTTGCTTTTGTCCATGTGGGCCCAGCGGCCATCCAGCCAGTCAGCCTTGTTTGGCTTGTAATCCTTGCCGGAATCGAACTCGTCGTTCAGATGCGCCTGAAAGGCGGCCTTCATGTCTTCGATCTCGCCTTCGGGGATCAGACCGTCCTTGACCAGCCGTTCGGTGTACAGGCTGAGCGTGGTTTTGTGAGTCTTGATCTTCTTGTACATGATCGGGTTGGTGAACATGGGCTCGTCGCCCTCGTTATGCCCGAACCGACGATAACAGAAGATGTCGATTACCACGTCCTTGTGGAATTTTTGCCGGAACTCAATCGCCACCTTGGCGGCGTGGACCACGGCCTCGGGATCGTCGCCGTTCACATGGAAAATCGGTGCTTCGACCATCAGCGCAATATCGGTGGGATAGGGGCTGGACCGGCTGAAATGCGGGGCGGTCGTGAACCCGATCTGGTTGTTCACAACGATATGCATCGTGCCACCGGTGCGATGCCCACGCAGCCCCGACAGGCCAAACCCTTCGGCCACCACGCCCTGACCGGCGAATGCCGCGTCGCCATGCAGCAGGATGCCCATTACACGGGTTCGATCTGTGTCGTTCAATTGATCCTGCTTGGCCCGCACCTTGCCCAGAACCACCGGGTTTACGGCCTCAAGGTGGCTGGGGTTCGCCGTCAGCGACAGGTGCACGCTGTTGCCGTCAAACTCGCGGTCGCTCGAGGCACCAAGGTGATACTTTACATCGCCCGAACCATCCACGTCCTCGGGCTTGAAACTGCCGCCCTGAAACTCGTTGAAAATGGCGCGATAAGGTTTGGCCATCACATTTGCCAGAATGTTCAGGCGACCGCGATGAGGCATCCCGATGACAATGTCACTTAACCCCAGCGCACCGCCGCGCTTGATGATTTGTTCCATCGCCGGGATCAGCGCCTCGCCTCCGTCCAGTCCGAAACGCTTGGTGCCCATGTACTTCACATGCAGGAACTTTTCGAACCCTTCGGCCTCGACCATCTTGTTCAGGATCGCTTTGCGCCCTTCACGGGTGAACGAGATTTCCTTGCCGTACCCTTCGATCCGCTCTTTCAGCCAAGCAGCTTCTTCGGGATTGGAAATATGCATGTATTGCATGGCAAACGTGCCACAATATGTGCGCTTTACGATTTCGACGATCTGCCGCATCGAGGCAACCTGCAACCCCAGAACGTTGTCGATGAAAATCGGGCGGTCCATGTCCGCATCAGTGAACCCATAGGTCTTGGGGTCCAGTTCCGGATGCAGCGTATTGGCCCGCATGCCCAGCGGATCAAGATCAGCCACCAGATGCCCCCGGATGCGATA
>JBPCWT010000134.1:0-4004 GCA_051009255.1 Ruegeria sp.
CCCATAAGGTGTGCCGTGCCACCAGATGCCTTGACCGTGGAAATGAAGTCCCCAAGCGCCGCGTTTTCGAAAAACGATCCATCTTCGATTGCCAGATCGATCTGCCCCAGATCCATCGCCACAACACGGCCCGCGCCGATATTCGTGTGACCAACTTCTGAATTGCCCATCTGACCGCTGGGCAGCCCTACGTCAGGGCCATGCGTAATCAGCTGGGCGCTTGGCCCGTTCGACATGATTGCATCAATAGTTGGTGTTTTTGCCAGATAGGGCGCGTTGGCCTGTTTCTCTTCTGACAGGCCCCAGCCATCTAGAATGCACAGAACAACGGGTTTTGGGGCGGTCATATTGCTTCTCCGGAAACTGCTCTTATCAGTCTTCTATCCTTTGGCAGAGGCAGCGTGAACCGTCATTCGTGCAGATATGTGGGGTCTGTTTTGACGACTTCACCGCCACTATCCATTATCGTCACCATGCCTGGGGATAGAATTTCGTAAATCATGCAATTAGTGCCGTCAGGAAACTTTGACCCCCGGACCACCAAAAGCTAGATTTAGGCGGAACAAGGAGAGTTTTGCAATGGAACCCGTCAAAACCAAAGACGCAGGCCTAGCCGCAGATGTGGCCGAGGCACCGGATGGCGAGGTTCTGGGCAAAATGATCCGAGAGGCCCGACGCGAAAAGGGCATGACGCTGGAAGAAACCGCCAAGGCGGCAGCTATTGGCCGATCGACCTTGTCGAAAATCGAAAACAACCAGACACGTCCAAGTTTCGAAATTATCCGTCGCCTGATGCAGACCCTGGAACTGGAAACACCGCAGTTGTTTGTTCAATCCGCCAAAAGCGACATCTCGGGCCGCCGTGATTACACGTGTACCGGCGAGGGTGAGCATCAGGAAACACCAACGTATGATCACGAGTTGCTGTGCAACGAACTAACCAGCAAACGCATGCTGCCGTATATCAGCACTATCAAGTCGCGGGATGTCTCGGAATTTGAAAGCTGGGTCCGCCACAAGGGCGAAGAGTTCATGTATGTCATCAGCGGCGAAGTGACACTTTATACCGAACACTATCGGCCATTGCCGATGAAGGCGGGGGATTCCGTTTATTACGACAGCGGCATGGGTCATGGCTGCGTGTCGACCGGAAAAGAGGACGCGCGCGTTCTTTGGGTGTCGCTGGCGGATTGATGTTCAGCGCTGGTTGTATGGCTTTGCTTTTCGATTGCGATATTTGACCGTCAGGTTCAGCGGCGCGTCGTTTTCATCATAAATTCCAACGATAACACCCCTGCCCCGGCTTTTGGTGCGCATGTCCACCAGTTGTTGTTCAGACCGCGTTGTGCGCTGTGATTGTCGGCGCGCCCATGAAAACAGGTGATCGTACATTTGGGCAACAACGCCGACATGGTCCGCGCTGTCACCAAGATCGGTCAATTCGTTGGGGTCCTTTTCAAGATCAAACAGAATAGGCCGGTGTCCACCTTCGCAATGGATCAGTTTCCATTTTTTGTTGGCCACCATGAACATGACCGCATCGCGGACCGAGGCATCCAGCATGTCGGCTATGGGCGAGGCTGAATAGTCGTACTCGCAAATGACAAAGTCCCGCGGTGTGGCCTTGGATTTTCCACGCAAGACTGGCAGTAGCGAGTGACCTTCCAGAACATGACCGGCGACCTCTCCGCCAGCGGCATCGACAAAGGTCGGGGCCAGATCGATAGATTCGACCAGTTCATCACAGACCGTTCCCCGTGTTCCGTCAGCCTCGGGTGACGGGTCATAGATGATAAGCGGCACCTTGGTCGCCGCGTCGTGGAAAAAGGTTTTTTCCCCCATCCAATGGTCACCAAGAAAATCGCCGTGGTCTGAGGTCAGCACGATCATCGTGTCATCCATCCGGCCCGTCCACTCCATCCAATCGAACAAACGACCCATCTGGTCATCGGCCTGTTTGATCAGGCCCATATAGGCGGGGATCACCGCGTGGCGTACGTCCTGCCGCGAAAAGGCCTGACCCACCTTGGTGTCCATAAATGCCTTGAGCACGGGATGGGCACTTTGGCGTTCACCTTCGGACCGGATAACCGGCAGCACATGTTCCGGGCCGTACATCGAGGCATAGGGTTCCGGTACAATGTACGGCCAATGCGGTTTGATGTAGCTTAAGTGACAACACCACGGGCCATTGTTTTGCTGCATGAAATCCATGCCGCGGCCGGTCAGGTACGGTGTTTCGCTATCCTCTTCGGCGATGTTGGCAGGCTCGGCAGAGTTCTTCAGAAACCATCCCGACAATACGTTCCCATCGACATCCAACCCGGAATTGGCAAAGTCATGCCACGGGTTGTCACTTTCATATCCTTTGGATTCCAGGAACTTGTTGTATTCCTTTGCCCCGTCCGGGTCATAGTAACCGTCCGGGCCTTCGGGCAGCATGCCGTCGTCGCGTTCAAACACATCGAATCCGCATTCCGCGACGCGGGCACCAATCAGGCTGTCCGGCTCCAATCCCAGCCGCGCCATTCCTTCGGCGTCGGCGCGCATGTGGGTCTTGCCGACCAGCCAACAATCCATTCCCACATTGCGCAGATGGTCGCCCATTGTCAGTTCGCCAACTTTCAGCGGAATACCATTCCACGAAGCGCCATGTGAATGCACATACCGCCCTGTATATGTGGACATGCGCGAACTGCCACAGATGGGCGATTGAATGTAAGCACGGTTAAACCGTACGCCTTTGGCCGCAAGGCGGTCGATGTTTGGTGTTTTCAGATGTGGGTGGCCATAACAGCTCAGGTAATCCCAGCGCAGCTGGTCGAACATGATGAATAGTATGTTCTTGGCTTTGGCCATTTATGCCTGCCCCCGCAATTCCTTCACATGCTAACTTATGCGGAACTTGGGTGGCCGCGAAAGCCCTAGCTTTCCAACTGTTGCATCATCTTTTTTGCTCTCGGGCACTGTAGCTGTTCGCGCAGGGGGCTGTCCGGGTCGATATCTTTTTGACAGACCACGCATTTGTCGGCACCCGATATAGCATTCAGGCCGCCACAGCTGCCCTTGATCGTCTTGCCCATCAGCATGACGCCTAACGACATGCCAACGACGATGATCAGCAACAACACAAATGCCAGGATAAATGTGGTCATGTCAGGGTTCGTCCCTCAGTTTGCTGCCAACGCGTCTTTGAACGCGCTGCTATGCATCGTGATATAGGCATCTTCGCCGCCTGTCACATCCTTCGAGATGAAATACACGGCAAGATTATTGTCCTCGGCTATTTTCATGCCCTCCTCCTGACCCAGCGCCAGCATCGCCGTGGCCCAGGCATCTGCCATCATTGCGTTTTCCGCCAGCGCCGTTACCGAGGTTGTCCGGTGAGTAATAGGCCGCCCAGTTGTCGGATCGATGATATGTGAATACCGAACGCCGTCCTGTTCAAAGAAATTCTTGTAATCACCTGACGTTGCCATCCCAAGATTATCAAGTGAAACAACCAGTTGAATGGCCTGTGAACCGGCCTCTGGTTTTTCGATGCCAATGCGCCAGGTCTCACCCTTGTCATTTTTCCCGCTTGTGACCAGATCGCCCCCGATTTCGACCAGGTAATCTTCTATTCCAACCGCGCGCAGCGTCTCGCCTACCGCGTCGATGCCGTACCCTTTGGCAATGGCAGACAGGTTAATCCCTACTCCGGCATCTGATTTCGCCAGGGTTCCTGCATTCTGGTCAAGCTGCAGCAACTGAGCCTGCCCCACGCGTTTCAGCGCTGTGGCAATATCCTCGTCCGCTGGTACAGGGTCGTCAGGTTTGCGCGGGCCGAAACCCCACAGCTCGATCAGCGGGCCCAAAGTCACGTCGAATTTTCCGCCACTTTTTCCATGAACGTCGTTTGCGGCAGCCATCACTTGGGCAAATTCTGTGGAAACCGCTGTCGGTGTGGTTTCAGTAGATTTCGAAAATTTCGAGACTTCAGAGTTTGGATCCCAATTCGACAT
>JBPCWT010000135.1:0-3596 GCA_051009255.1 Ruegeria sp.
AAGGTGAACTGTGCAAGCTGTTGCCAAACGTGACGATATCGAACTCGATCTGTTTTGCGCATAACCGTCAGTACGTCTATTACAGCGACACCATCACCGGTCGGGTCATGCGGTGGCGGTTGAACCAACAGACCGGCTGGCCCGAAGGATCGACCCAGATCTTTCTGGATCTTCGTGACGAACGGCTTAACCCCGACGGGGCTGTGGTGGATGCCAGTGGCAACATCTGGATCGCCCAATGGGGGGCCGCACGCGTCGCGTCCTATGACAGTGATGGGCAGTTTGTCAGGGCGATCAGTTTTGACGCCGCGCATACATCCTGTCCCGCCTTTGGCGGCGATGACCTGACAACACTTTATTGCACAACGGCGCGTGAAATGCTGGATGCTGAAACCCTGAAATCCCAACCCACCAACGGCATGACATTCGCCGCAGTCAACGCGGGTCACGGTCAGCCGGAACACAGAGTTATCCTATGAAACCCGAACTTGGTGTCTGCTACTATCCCGAACATTGGCCCGAGGCGATGTGGGGCGAAGATGCCGCGCGCATGGTTGAAACCGGCCTGCGATGGGTCCGCATTGGCGAATTCGGGTGGAGCCGGATGGAACCTTCCCTCGGCGATCTGCAATTCGGCTGGCTGGATCGCGCGGTCGAAACCCTTGGGGCGGCGGGGCTAAAGGTTGTCATGGGCACCCCAACAGCTACACCGCCGCGCTGGATGCTAGACAAGCATCCCGACATGCTGGCCGTTGATGCCGATGGGAACCCGCGCAAGTTCGGATCGCGCCGCCACTATTGCTTTAGTCATCAGGGCTATGTTGACGAGTGCGTTCGCATTACCCGGATCATGGGCGAACGCTATGGCCGAAACGCGCATATCGCCGCGTGGCAGATCGATAATGAATACGGGTGTCACGACACAACCGTCAGCTATGGCACCCCTGCCCTGCACGCGTTCCGGGCATGGCTGGGGAAACGCTATGGGACGATCGAAACGCTGAACGAGGCGTGGGGCAATGTGTTTTGGTCTATGGAGTATGGCGATTTCAATCAGATCGATCTGCCCAACCTGACCGTGACAGAGCCAAACCCCGCGCATGTTCTGGCCTTTCGCCGGTTCAGTTCCGATCAGGTGGCGAGCTTTAACAAGGCGCAGGCGGACGTGTTGCGCCAGCTTACCGATGCGCCGCTTTTGCATAATTACATGGGTCGCATTCTGGATTTCGACCATTTCAAGGTTGGGGCAGATCTGGATATCGCCACTTGGGACAGTTACCCCATTGGTTTCCTGTCAGATCGGCTTGAGGCTGACGAGACTCACAAGACCGCGTTTCTTCAGCAGGGCGATCCGGACATGCAGGCCTTTCACCACGATCTGTACCGCGCGGTCGGGCGCGGGCGCTGGTGGGTGATGGAACAACAGCCCGGCCCGGTGAACTGGGCACCTTACAATCCGGCCCCCTTGCCGGGCATGGTGCGGCTGTGGTCGCTCGAGGCCGTGGCGCATGGTGCCGAGGTTGTCAGCTATTTCCGCTGGCGGCAGGCACCTTTCGGGCAGGAACAGATGCATGCAGGGCTGATGACCCCGCAGGATCAACCGGCCCCTGCCCTGACCGAAGCGCGACAGACCGCAGATGAACTGGCCGATCTGGGCAGCATTCGGCAAAAGCGGGCCGAGGTCGCAATCGTTTTTGATTATGCCTCGGACTGGGCATGGAACGCTCTGCCGCAGGGCACCGGGTTCGATTACTTTCGCCTTGTGTTCTCGGCCTATCGTGCCCTGCGCCGGGCAGGATTGTCAGTGGATTTTGTATCAACAACGGACATACCACGCGGCGGCTACAAACTGATCCTTGCACCGGGTCTGGCGACACTGGAGGACGGTTTTGAAACCCAACTGACTGCAGGGTGCGAACTGGCGGTGCTGGGGCCGCGTACAGGTGCGATCACAAATGATTTCCAGATACCTCAACAGGGCCGACCGGGGCTTGTCGGTCTGGACTGCACGGTCGCGCTGGTCGAAACCCTGCCGCCAAATGTGGATCGTCCCGTGCCGGATCACGGCGCAGCACTGCATTGGGTTGAACGGTTGTCAGGCCGCGCACAGGATGTGTTGTCCTTTGCCGACGGAACCCCCGCACTGAAAGGCGCGGATGACCTGTGGTATCTGGCAGGATTTCCGGATGACGCCCTGTGGGACCGAATTCTACAGATGGCGGCGGAAAAAACGTCAATCAACCTGCGCCCCCTGCCGGGCGGTCTGCGGCGGCGTGAAACGGCGGATCAGGAATTCCTGATCAACTACAACGCCCATCCGGTTGAATGGAACGGGATCACCATCGACGGATGCGACGTCGCCATCCTGAAAAACAACTCGTCCGAACAGACCTAAACCTGATCCGGACGAGTTCAAAGCTACCAACAGCCGGCGACGTCACTGATCGTTCTGCAGGCTGTTCGGGTCAAAGACATTACCAAAACCACTGTCACCTGATGGCTGATCTTCGGTCTCGGCCGCGCCTTCCTCTTCTTCACCGCTCAGCGTATTTGGCGCGAACACATTGCCAAAGCCGCTGTTGTTTGACGGCTTCGGTGCTGAATCCTGCGCGTCACCTTGTTCGGCTTCTTCGGCTTCGCGCTGTTTGCGCTTTTCTTCGCGTTGCTTGCGCAGCTCCTGAATGCGTTGGTCCGCCTCCAGCCGCTTTTGCTCTTTTGCGTTGGCGATACATTGGTTCGGATTATAGACGGTTGCCGTTCCAACAACGGTGACCGTCGCCACCGCAAAAATAACCAGCAGAACCGCAGCCATGTTTCCGGTAAAGAAACTGGGCAGCTTGATCTTTCCTGCCAGTTCTTCAACCGTGGCCTGCTTGCGTGCAGCCGCAACAAGTTCCTGTCGCTTCAGCTTGGCTTCGTTCAACAGGGCAAAGAAAACCGTCAACGCCACGATGATAAAGGCCAGCGCCGAAATCGCGGGCGTAATGCCATAACGCACCTTTTGCGCCAGTTCGATCGTCAGCGTCGGATACTCGCCAAAGGTAAAGGTGGTCGTGTTGTAGTTCTCGAACGATGCCAGAAACGCCAGAACCGCCGCCGACGCAATTGCCGGGCGCATGAACGGCAACAGGATCTTGCGAAACGCCTGTGCATGCGTCGCCCCAAGGTCCAGCGCAGCCTCGGTCAGGGCCATGTCATAACGCTGCAAACGCGCCACCAGAACCAGCATGCAGTAGCTGGCGATAAAGGTGGACTGGCCGATGACCGTCAGGAAGATACCATTCGACAGAACGCTGTCCGCGCCCAGCCCCAGCATCCGGTTGATCCGGTCCCAGAAAACCAGCGTTGAAATACCCAAGACCACACCCGGAATCAGGATCGGTGCGATGATGATGGTGTAATAGGTCGCCCGCAGCTTGGGCCAGATCTGGGTCAGCATCAGTGCGCCTGCCAGACCCATCGCCACCGACAGGATCACGGTGCCAATGCCGATAATCAACGAGTTCTTGATGCCGTTCAGGATACGCTGATCCTGAAACAGCTCGCCGAACCACTGGAAGGTCAGACACTCCCACGGCGTCATGCGCGGGAAGGCC
>JBPCWT010000136.1:0-5622 GCA_051009255.1 Ruegeria sp.
GGGGTATCCCGGCGACAAGTATGAAATGGGTCTGGAGGCCATCGAAGAAATCGAAGTTATCGCGGCAGAGCTTGCCGCGAAGGTTTTCAACGCAAACTATGCCGAGATCAGGGTGGGGTCGGGCGCACTGGCCAATCTGTATGGCTTCATGGCCCTGACACTGCCGGGCGACACGATCATCGCGCCGCCGGCATCTATCGGCGGGCACGTGACCCATCATTCGGACGGATGCGCAGGACTTTACGGCCTGAACACCATAAATGCGCCTGTCGACGCCGATGGCTACAGCCTCGATCTCGATCAACTAAGGGCGCTGGCGCAGGAACATCACCCCAAAATGATAACCGTGGGGGGATCGCTGAACCTGTTTCCACACCTGGTCGCCGAGGTGCGCGAGATTGCGGATAAAATCGGTGCCAAGGTTATGTTCGATGCGGCACATCAATGCGGGATCATCGCGGGAGGTGTTTGGCGCAACCCGCTGGACGAGGGTGCGCATTTGATGACGATGAGCACATACAAAAGCCTTGGTGGACCGGCAGGCGGGCTGATCGTTACCAACGAGGCCGACATTGCCGAACGGCTGGATGCAATCGCGTTTCCCGGAATGACGGCAAATTTCGACGCGGCGAAATCTGCCGCCCTTGCAATTTCCCTGCTGGACTGGATCGAATATGGCGCGGCTTATGGGCAGGCGATGGTCGATCTGGCGACTTCTCTTGCATCCGAACTCGAAGCGTTGGGCATGCCTGTTTTCCAAGGCAGCCACGGGGCGACAACCTCGCATCAGTTTGCATTAGAAGCGGCCCGTTTTGGCGGCGGGCAAGCCGCGTCGAAAACCTTGCGCAAGGCCGGGTTTCTGGCCTGCGGAATTGGGTTGCCGATTGCCGCAGTGGATGGCGACATGAACGGGCTGCGCATTGGCACGCCAGAGCTAGTTCGGCGCGGAGTTACCCCGGAACATGCGGCGGCGTTGGCGGCCCTGATCGTGCAGGGGTTGGCCGGCAACGACCCAAATGCCGTGGCCCCGCGCACACGCGAATTGCGGGCCAAGTTTCAGGGGATGCATTACGTTCGGGCGTGACCTGTGGGGATGTGCGTGCTCTAATAGGCTTACGTCACAAGATAAATCAGGAGCAGGACATGGAATTCAGCAGCCTGTTGGCAATGCTTTTCATCGGCGCGGTGGCCGGATGGTTGTCAGGCAAGATCATGGAAGGCCGAGGTTTCGGTTTGATCGGCAACATCATCGTGGGGATCGTCGGCGCCTTTCTGGCGGGAACCATTTTTCCGGCGCTCGGCTTTTCAGTTGGCGGCGGGATGTTTTCATCGATCTTTTCTGCGACGATCGGTGCCGTTATCCTGCTGTTCCTGATCGGGCTGGTCAAAAAGGTATAGAAAAACCGCCCCCAACGGGCGGTTTTTTCACTCTTTGACGGGCAATCTCAGTGGGCCAGAAAGACGGGGACAGAGGACTGTTCCAGCATGTTTCGTGTAGCACCGCCCAGAATGGCTTCGCGGAAACGCGAATGCCCATATGCACCCATGACAAGCATGTCGGCCTCGGTATCCGCTGCGTGGCGGTTCAGAATATCCGACACCCGTGTCATCGTCTTGCTCAGCACGTCGATTTCACATTTTACTCCGTGACGCGCCAGCATCTGTGACAGCATTCCGCCGGGATCTGACCGGTCGGGGCCGTGGCGCGGCGGGTCGATAACGACGATACGGGCCAGTTCCGCCTGTTTCAGAAACGGCATGGCAAGGCGAATGGCGCGCATTGCCTCGACGCTTTCGTTCCAGCCGACAAGGATAGTTTTCGGAGAAGACATCGGCGGCACATCGTCCGGCACGATCAGAACCGGCGCGTGCCCTTCGAACATTGCGGCTTCGACAATGGGTTCAGCTTCGGCGCCGTGGTCTTCGCCATAGGGGCGCGGCAGGACAACCAGATCGGAAAACCGTGCGCGATGGGCAACATGGCGACCGATATCCGCGATCTGGGCCACACCGTTTTCAGCCGACCAACGGACCCCGGACTTGCCAAGGTAATCCTTGGCGAACGCAAGGATCTCGTCCGCCTCTGCGTTGGCCCGGCTCAGCGTTTCCTGCAGGATCATCGCGTTTGCGCCAGCGTAGTAATATCCGGTCTGGCTGCGATCCACACCCAGACACAAAGCCTCGACATGGGCCTCCTGTGCACTGGCAAGTGCCACCATCTGAGCCAGAGCAGGCTTTGCAAGCTGGGTTTCCGTCATAACCGTGAGAAGAGATTTGTACGACATCTTGACCTCGTGTTTCGGGTATATTGTCACCTGCGACCAGTTAACCCAATGATTAGCTTATGCCTGTCACAGAAATCAGGTTATTGTCTTGACACAGATCAAAGCAGGATTGGCCGTCATTCTAGATTACAACGGCCAGTCAAGTAGGTCTCGCGCGGCACAAGAATCACGCGGGGCATGGCAAAGGGACGCAATATGTCGAATTACATCAAGCTGATCGCGCTTGGTCTTCTCGCGCTTTTCGCCGCGATCGGGGCCAATTACGCGCGGGATTTGGCGTATCAGGTGCACGCGATTCTGGTGATGTTGATCGCCGGTGGTTTGTTCATCTGGACGCTGCGAAATGCCGAAGAACCCGATATTCTGGTAGACCGCTCGGCGGAGTACATGGATGACGTGATCCGTTACGGCGTGATCGCGACCGCCTTCTGGGGTGTTGTCGGTTTTCTGGCAGGTACATTTATCGCTTTTCAACTGGCCTTTCCGGTTCTGAATTTTGAATGGGCGCAAGGGTATCTCAATTTTGGACGCCTGCGTCCTTTACACACATCTGCGGTGATTTTTGCCTTTGGCGGCAACGCTTTGATCGCGACCTCGTTCTACGTGGTACAGCGCACCAGCGCCGCACGACTGTGGGGCGGCAATCTGGCGTGGTTCGTGTTCTGGGGCTACCAGTTGTTCATCGTATTGGCCGCGACCGGCTATGTGCTGGGCGGAACCCAATCCAAGGAATACGCGGAACCTGAATGGTATGTTGATCTGTGGCTGACCGTGGTTTGGGTCGCCTATCTGGCCGTGTACCTGGGCACGATCATCAAACGGAAAGAGCCGCATATCTACGTAGCCAACTGGTTCTACTTGGCCTTTATCGTGACGGTTGCCATGCTGCACCTTGTCAACAACATGACCATCCCGGTCAGCATCTGGGGCTCGAAATCAGTAATCGTCTGGTCGGGCGTACAGGATGCCATGATCCAGTGGTGGTACGGTCACAACGCCGTGGGCTTTTTCCTGACTGCCGGTTTCCTTGGCATGATGTACTATTTCATCCCGAAACAGGCCGAGCGTCCGGTGTTTTCCTACAAGCTGTCGATCATCCACTTCTGGGCGCTGATCTTCCTGTATATCTGGGCCGGTCCGCACCACTTGCATTTTACCGCGCTGCCTGACTGGGCGTCGACGCTGGGTATGGTGTTCTCGGTTGTGCTGTGGATGCCTTCATGGGGCGGCATGATCAACGGTCTGATGACCCTGTCCGGGGCGTGGGACAAGCTGCGCACCGACCCGGTGATCCGCATGATGGTGATCTCGGTGGGCTTTTATGGGATGTCCACCTTCGAAGGCCCGATGATGTCGATCCGCGCCGTGAACTCGCTGAGTCACTACACGGACTGGACCATTGGCCACGTGCATTCCGGCGCGCTGGGTTGGAACGGCATGATCACCTTTGGTGCGCTGTACTTCCTCGTTCCGGTCCTGTGGAAACGCGAGCGCCTGTATTCACTGCAAATGGTCAGTTGGCATTTCTGGCTCGCGACGATCGGCATTGTGCTCTACGCCGCGTCGATGTGGGTGACCGGCATCATGGAAGGCCTGATGTGGCGTGAAGTGGATGCCAACGGTTTCCTTGTGAACTCGTTCGCCGACACCGTGGCCGCCAAGTTCCCGATGTACGTTGTGCGTGCTCTGGGCGGTGTACTGTTCGTCGCTGGCGCAGTGATCATGTGCTACAACCTGTGGATGACCGTCCGAAAGGCACCGGCCAAAGAGGCCAGCCTGTCGGTTTCGGTCCCGGCTGAATAAGGAGGGCCGGAGCAATGGCAATTCTCGACAAACATAAGATCCTCGAGACCAACGCGACCCTCCTGCTGATCTTCAGCTTTTTGGTCGTGACAATCGGTGGCATCGTTCAGATCGCGCCGCTGTTCTATCTCGAGAACACCATAGAAAAGGTGGAGGGCATGCGCCCTTACACCCCCTTGGAAATGGCGGGCCGAGAGGTTTATCTGCGCGAAGGCTGCTATGTCTGCCACAGCCAGATGATCCGCCCGATGCGGGACGAGGTCGAACGCTACGGCCATTACTCGCTGGCGGCGGAATCCATGTACGACCATCCGTTCCAGTGGGGCTCGAAACGGACGGGGCCTGATCTGGCTCGGGTGGGCGGTCGTTACTCGGACGAGTGGCACGTCGATCACCTGCGTGATCCGCAGGCGGTGGTGCCGGAATCGGTTATGCCGAAATATGCTTTCCTCGAAAATAAAAAGATCGATGGCAAGTATATCGGTGAAATCATGGCCGCAAACGCCATGGTCGGAACCCCGTATACCGAAGAGATGATCGAAAACGCCGCCGCGGATTTCCGTGCGCAGGCCGATCCGGACAGCGACTATGACGGCCTGCTGGAACGTTATGGCGACGCGGTCAATGTCCGCAACTTTGATGGCCGTCCGGAACTGACCGAAGCCGACGCGATGATCGCTTATCTGCAAATGCTGGGAACGCTGGTCGATTTCTCGACCTTCACCCCGGACGCGAATCGTTAAGGAGGATGTGATGGAAGAATACACGATCCTTCGACAATTCGCAGACAGCTGGATGCTGCTGGTTCTGTTTGCCTTCTTTATCGGGGTGGTCCTTTGGGTCTTTCGCCCCGGTGCCGGCAAAGAGCATCGGGACTCGGCCAACATCCCGTTCCGGCACCAAGACAAACCGGCCACATCCGAGGAGGCGCGGAAATGAGCAAGACACCTGAAAAACAACCGGGTGATCCGAAGACAACCGGGCACACCTGGGATGGAATCGAGGAATTCGATAATCCAATGCCCCGCTGGTGGTTGTGGACCTTTTACGCAACCATTTTCTGGGGCGTGGTTTACACCATCCTGTTTCCGGCATGGCCGCTTGTGAATTCTGCCACGGCAGGCGTTCTGGGCTGGTCGTCGCGGGCCGACGTTAACGCGGAAATCGCAGCTGTCGAAGAAGCGAACGCACCAATCAACGAACGTCTCGCATCGGCAGAACTGACAGCGATTCCCGGTGATGGCGAACTGAATGGTTATGCCATTTCATCCGGTGGGGCCGTTTTCCGTACATGGTGCGCGCAGTGCCACGGGTCAGGCGCTGCCGGGGCCAAGGGCTATCCCAACCTGCTGGATGACAGCTGGCTGTGGGGCGGGGATATGGAAAATATCTACCTCACCATTGCCCACGGTGTCCGCAACGAAGACAGCGACGAGGCCCGCTATTCGGAAATGCCCGCGTTCGGGCGTGACGAATTGTTGACCGAAGAAGAGGTCGACCAGGTCGTAAACTATGTCATGTCGCTGTCGGGTGA
>JBPCWT010000137.1:0-16157 GCA_051009255.1 Ruegeria sp.
GACGTGGACTTTCTGTATTATGCTGACAGCGCGAACGCGCCTTATGGCGTGCGTAACGCAGAAGATATCTATCAGCTGACCCGGGCAGCGGTGAATGATCTGTGGGGACGTGGTTGCAATTTGGTGATTCTGGCCTGCAATACAGCCAGCGCAGCAGCACTTCGCCGGATGCAGGAAGAGGGTGTGCCACAGGGTAAACGCGTGTTGGGCGTCTTTGTTCCTCTGATTGAGGCGCTGACCGAACGCCAGTGGGGCGACAATTCTCCTCCGCGCGAGGTAGAGGTCAAGCATGTGGCATTGTTTGCGACTCCGGCGACCGTTTCCAGCCGCGCATTTCAACGCGAGTTGGCATTTCGGGCCATTGGCGTAGATGTCGAGGCGCAAAGCTGCGGTGGTGTTGTCGACGCAATTGAAGATGGCGATATGATTCTTGCCGAGGCGCTAGTCAGGTCGCATGTAGATGCGTTGAAGCGGAAAATGCCGCATCCGCAGGCCGCTATCTTGGGCTGTACGCACTATCCATTGATGGCTGAAACCTTTCAGCGGGCATTGGGAGAGGACGTCAAAGTTCTGAGCCAGGGTGATTTAGTCGCTGAAAGTCTTGCGGACTATCTTGATCGTCACCCCAACATGCTTGGCGAGGGCGACGGCGGTTTTCTGACAACAGGAAAGCCTGGTTTTGTCAGCGACCGGGCAACGCAGTTCCTCCGACGACAAATCAAGTTCGAGGCCGCCTGACTTAGATCAAGGACCGCGCCCTTTCAGTTTTCTAATCCCGTGACCGTCACATCGGCGGTCTTGAAATGTGACACGCTATTACAAGAGGTCTGATATGACCCATAAAATCGCAATACTTGGCGCCTCTGGCTATACCGGCGCGGAATTGGTGCGGCTGATCGCCGAGCACCCAAATATGGAAATTGTCGCTTTGGCGGCCGAGCGTAAGGCCGGTCAGAGCATGGATCAGGTATTTCCGCATTTACGGCATTTGAACTTACCGGTCCTTTGTAAAATTCCCGAAATTGATTTTTCACAGATCGATATGTGTTTCTGTGCTTTACCGCACAAAACCAGTCAAGAAATCATACGTGAATTGCCGGGTTCGCTGAAGATCATTGATTTGTCGGCTGACTTCCGGCTGCGCGATCCTGATGAGTATAAAAAGTGGTACGGTAACTCTCACGCGGCGATGTCACAGCAAGCCGAAGCGGTTTATGGCCTGACCGAATTTTATAGGGATGCCATCCGGGATGCTCGGCTAGTCGCGGGCACTGGTTGCAATGCCGCAACCGGGCAATATGTGCTACGGCCTTTGATTGCCAATGGAGTTATCGACTTCGATGACATCATTCTGGATATGAAATGCGCCGTGTCAGGGGCAGGCCGGTCGTTGAAAGAAAACCTTCTGCATGCGGAACTCAGCGAGGGATACAACGCTTACGCCGTAGGCGGAACTCACCGGCATTTAGGAGAGTTCGATCAGGAGTTTTCAGCGTTGGCGGGGCGGACGGTTCATGTGCAATTCACGCCACATCTGGTGCCGGCCAACCGGGGAATATTGGCAACCACATACGTCAAAGGTGATCCGCAGAGTGTTTATGAAACCCTGTGTCAGGCGTATGACAACGAACCCTTTGTTCAAATGCTTCCATTTGGCGAGACACCTTCGACCCATCATGTAAGGGGTTCAAATTTCTGCCATATCGGCGTTGCGGCTGATCGGATCGAGAGGCGCGCGATCGTGATCGGTGCCTTGGATAACCTGACAAAAGGTAGCAGCGGGCAAGCCTTGCAGAATGCCAATCTGATGTTAGGTGAAAATGAAACGACGGGTCTGATGATGGCCCCATTGTTCCCATGAGGATAAGATGAAATCCCTCAAGAAACAGCGACGTATTCAAGTTATTTTACTTACATTGGTCGCCCTGATACTGGCGACCGGGTTAATTGGATACGCAATGAAAGACGGCATCAATTTCTTCCGTTCCCCGTCCCAAGTCATTGCCGAGCCGCCAAAACCGACAGAGGTATTTCGCATTGGCGGATTAGTTGAAGACGGTTCATTGGTGCGCGGTCAGGGCGTAACAATCAAGTTTTCCGTTACAGACGGAGGCGAGAGCGTACCTGTGACGTTCACCGGTGTATTGCCGGACTTGTTCGAAGAAAACCAAGGCATGATTGGCACTGGCAGTTACGTTAACGGCGTGTTTGAAGCCACTGAAATACTGGCAAAACACGATGAAACATATATGCCAAAAGAAGTCATGGATGCGCTTAAGGAACAGGGCGTTTATCAGGAACCAGGTGAAAGTTGACGAAGAATCTCTGTCTCTAGTTGCCAGACGTTCCAATAATTTTTGAAGGGCGTTGTAGGGGAAATTCCCGCAACGCCCTTTGGTATCCAAAAGATTTAAGGAATTTGACCAACCGTCCTCTGAGTTAATCGGAGGTGTTCAATGCAAACGGTAAGGCAGATCGCCGAGGAAATCGTAGGGCGTGAGGGCGGGTTTGTTGATGATCCAGACGATCCGGGCGGGGCGACAAAATTTGGCGTGACTATTCACACGATGCGTCGTCTTGGGCTGGACTTGACTGGTGACAACTTTGTGGATGTGTCGGACGTTCGTGCATTGAGCCGTAAACAGGCCGTCGAAATATTTCTGGAACATTACTATGAGCACCCGGGCCTAGACGGATTACCGCAAATTCTGCAGCCATCTGTGTTTGATATGTACGTAAACGCGGGTTCACATTCAGTGCGTATCTTGCAGAAATTGTTAAATGAAATGGGGTTTGCCATTGTGGTCGATGGCCTTGTTGGACCGCAAACAAGTAATGCGGCGAAAAAAGCAGCGCGGCGTGGTGCTGAACCGCTTCGGGATGCGTACGGTATTGCGCGAAGGAACTATTATTTCCATTTGGCCGACCGCAGACCCGCGTCCCGCAAATTTGCTCGTACCAACTCAGGCCGCAAGGGTGGGTGGATAAAGCGGGCGGAAGAGTTCATTTCGCCCAAATACCATCTGAGCGCCACGGAATTTCGTAATAGGATAGCGGCATGGGGCTAATTTTTGGATTGCTTAATATCCTGTTCGGCGACAACAGAAACGTGATGCGTGAAACGGTCGGTGTATTTCGCGAAAATGCCGAGTTCGGGGCGGAAAGGTCTGCTGCAGTTAGAAAGCAGGCGGTGACACAGTTCGCTTCGGAGTTCGCCCAACCAAAACCGAACGGTTTTGACCGCTTTATGGACGGTCTCAATCGCTTTCCGCGCCCCGCGCTGGCGTTCGGTACTCTTGGATTGTTCATCACGGCAATGATCGATCCGCTGTGGTTTACCGCAAGAATGCAAGGGCTCGCCCTCGTGCCAGAGCCCTTGTGGTGGCTGTTGGGCGTAATTGTGTCGTTCTATTTTGGTGCACGCCATCAGATGAAAGAGAAGCAATTTCAACGCGATATGGCAAACAGTATTGGGCAGGTTCCAGATGTGATTGGGAATATCGAAACTCTGTCGAGGGTGCGCGCAAACACCCCAAACGTTGCGGACACCGGGCAAGACGCGAAGCTTACCCAAGTCACAATTCAGCCGGATCATAACCCAGCCTTAGAGGATTGGCGGAAGTTGCAGAGATAACAGGCCGCGACACTATGTGCGGGAATTTGCGTCGAAAGTGATTGGCGCTAATGCGCCACGGGATTATACGCTGAGGCCATGATCACTGAACTTGGCCACTTTGCGCTGATCCTAGCGTTTCTCGTTGCAATCGTTCAATCGGTTGTACCTTTGATTGGTGCCGCAAAGCGGTGGCCGGGCTGGATGGTGTTTGCCGAACCGGCGGCGATCTCTCAGTTTCTGTTGACCGCCTTTGCCTTTGGCGCGTTGGTCTGGGCCTTTGCCACGTCGGATTTTTCTTTGCTGCTGGTTGTGGAAAACAGCCATTCTGCCAAACCAATGCTTTACAAAATCAGTGGCACATGGGGAAACCACGAAGGTTCCATGTTGCTGTGGGTTTTGATCGTTACCTTATTCGGCGCAATGGCCGCAGTTTTTGGCGGGGGGCTTCCGCCGACGCTAAAAGCGCGAGTTCTTGCCGTGCAGTCGGCCATCGCCGTGGCCTTTTTTGCCTTTATCCTGTTCACGTCCAATCCCTTTGTCAGATTGCCGGTTCCGCCTTTTGATGGTCGTGACCTGAATCCGTTACTGCAAGACCCCGGCTTGGCCTTTCACCCGCCGTTTCTTTATCTTGGTTATGTTGGGCTGAGCATGGCCTTCAGCTTTGCTGTGGCGGCCCTGATCGAAGGGCGCATTGACGCGGCTTGGGGGCGCTGGGTCAGACCGTGGACATTGGCAGCATGGATATTTCTGACAATTGGCATCGCGCTGGGTTCGTGGTGGGCATATTACGAATTGGGTTGGGGCGGTTTCTGGTTCTGGGATCCTGTCGAAAACGCATCTTTCATGCCGTGGCTTTTGGCGGCGGCGCTGTTGCATTCCGCGATCGTGGTTGAAAAGCGTGAGGCGTTAAAAAGCTGGACAATATTGCTGGCAATTATCGCTTTTGGGTTTTCTCTGATCGGAACTTTTATCGTTCGTTCAGGATTGCTGACTTCCGTTCACGCGTTTGCAAACGACCCAGAGCGTGGGGTGTTTATCCTTATCATTCTGGTAGTCTTCATCGGCGGTGCGTTAACACTATTTGCCGCGCGTGCCCAAGCGATGGAGGCAAAGGGCGTGTTCGGTATGGTCAGTCGTGAAAGCGCTCTGATCCTGAACAACATCCTTCTTGCTGTCAGCTGCTTTGTCGTCTTTTTCGGAACCTTGTGGCCGATCGTGGCGGAAATGGTATTTGATCGGAAACTGTCAGTCGGAGCACCGTTTTTCAACGCTGCCTTTACACCTTTCATGATTGCACTGGGCATAGTGATGCCACTTGGATCTATGTTGCCTTGGAAGCGTGGAAAACTTGGTCGTGTTGCGTGGTCGCTGCGCTATGCGTTTGTGCTTGCACTGGCCCTTGCGCTTCTCACTTGGGCACTGCAGACCGGGCGCAGTGCGCTTGGACCAGTTGGATTGTTTATTGGTGCCTGGGTCACATTTGGTGCGATCATCGATCTGTGGAGCAGAACAGGACGAAAAGGCAGCTTATTACGGCTTGTTCGGTTGCCACGGGCAGATTGGGGCAAGGCGGTCGCTCATACTGGCTTGGGCGTTACGATCTTCGCAATCGCAGGCCTGACTGCATGGGAAGTTGAAGATATCCGTGTTTCGCAAATCGATGAAACTTTTGAAGTCGGTGACTTTTCCTTTACGCTGCAAGAAGTGAACAGTGTTCAGGGTCCAAACTACTTCTCGACAATGGCGGATGTTTCTGTCGAAAAAAACGGTCGATTTGTCACGACTTTGCATCCTGAAAAGCGGGATTACCCAGTAGCCCGGATGCCAACAACCGAAGCAGCAATTGATTACCGGTTTCTAAGGGACGTTTATGTTGTGATCGGAGATCGGCAGGACAATGGCGGTTGGGTCATGCGCACATACATCAAGCCGTTGGCGAATTGGATCTGGGGCGGTTGTATCCTGATGGCCCTTGGCGGTTTGCTAAGCTTGACAGATCGCAGGTTCCGGGTGGCGGCAGGCGCACGTAAGTCCGGCACCAAGAAAGTACCTGCAGAATGAAACGGCTTGTCCTCATCCTAATGCTGGTTGTCACCCCGGCACTTGCCGTTCAGCCGGACGAAATTCTTGATGACCCGGCGCTTGAAGCGCGAGCACGCGAGCTGAGCGAAGGGTTAAGGTGCCTTGTCTGCCGAAACGAAAGTATCGATGAAAGCAATGCCGAACTGGCGCGCGATCTACGTATCTTATTGCGTGAAAGGTTGGTCGCCGGGGACACAGACCAGGAAGCGGTTGATTTTATTGTTGCCCGATACGGCGAGTATGTTTTGTTAAAACCCACGACAACCGGAGCGAATATGATGCTTTGGCTAGCCGGGCCGATCATGCTTTTGATTGCGGCTGGATTGGGCTGGAACTTTCTGCGCAGCAGGTCTTCGACGCCTGAAACACCGGAAGCTGGCAAGCTTAGCGATGATGAACAAGAGCGGTTGCGTCAAATTCTAGACGAGTGACGCGCGGTTTCGCTTTCCCTCGGCGCTGACTTGGGTAACTTTCCGGCAAACTTAGCGCAGGCGAGGGCATTTTATGGAATACGAAACTATTATTCTGGATATCAAAGACGATCTTGCCGTATTAACGCTGAATCGTTCTGACAAGATGAACGCATTGACCACCCAAATGCGTGCCGAGATAACCCACGCAATGAAACATGCCGCACGCAACGCAAGAGCGGTGGTTATCACCGGGGCAGGGCGTGCGTTTTGCACAGGGCAAGATCTTGGCGATGCGTCAAGCACGGGAAAGATCGATCTAGAACGCGCGCTGCGCGACGAATACGAGCCCATGCTGGAAGCAATCTATGATTGCCCTGTTCCGACAATTGCGGCGGTCAACGGTCCGGCAGCAGGTGCCGGCGCGAACCTTGCGTTATGCGCCGATATCGTAATCGCAACTGAAAGCGCGTATTTCCTTCAGGCATTTGCCAAGATTGGCCTCTTGCCGGACGCAGGTGGAACTTGGTTTATGCCGCGACAGATGGGTTTTGCCAAAGCGATGGGGGCCGCCTTGTTCGCGGACAAGATCAGCGCTCGCCAAGCTGATGATTGGGGTCTTATCTGGGAAGCGGTCACAGACAATGAATTTGACAGCCATTGGAAAAAGCGGGCCGCGTATTTGGCCAGCGGCCCAACTGCTGGATTTGGTGCGATCAAAAAGGCAATACGCGGAACTTTCGGCAAAAGCCTGCCAGAACAATTGGCAAACGAGGCGCATCTTCAGGGCGAATGTGGACGCAGCCGCGACTTTTCCGAGGGCGTAGTTGCATTTTTGGAAAAGCGCGCACCAAAATTCGAAGGTCGTTAAGGAATTGACAAATCTGCAGCCTCCACGCGTGATGTAGGCGCGATGACTGCTCCTACACCAAGCCCCTGCGCTGCCGTTCTGGAACACCTTACGGGCCGGAACCGCGGCCATTACTCCTGGATTACATCCGATGCTATGGACATCTGGCTGGACCCGGATGGAGGCCTGCGAGTTGTGTTGCCAGGTGCGCGATTGGCCGAAGGTCAGCACGTCGCGCGGGTGTTACGGGATGGCGAGACGTTTTCAGTCGACGCATTGGAAGACGCTGAAATCTGGATCAATCGCCAGCGTGTCAATCGGGCGTCTCTGGTTCAGGGTGACATGATTGAATTCGGCGAAACCGGTCCGTTATCTCGGTTTCGGGTATACGACGACAATCGCCGCCCAAAACCGACCTTGTCTGAAATTTTGGGCGACGCGGGTTCCTATTTTCGAACGAGTCGAAAATCTTTGCTTCAGCGGGTTGCGCGGACATTCATGGGTGTCGTCGCGCGTCTGACAACCGATCCAACCTTGTTGTTTAGAACGTTCGTCTTACTGGCTTTGATTTCGTTAGCGGCAGCAGTGATGTTTCAGTTCTTCGCAGATCGGGCATTACGCGCGCAGATCGAAAGCGGACGATTCCAGGTCGAGGCGGTGTCAGCCGCGCTGGACAAAACCCAACGCGAAGCGATCAGTCCGGGCGATTTGACTGCATTACAGGAAGAGCTGCGGGCCAGAGTATCGGGCAATACCGAACGGCTGCAATCCCTTGAGGAACGCACAGGCGCTGCCATGAGGGTCGTCAGCCAAGCCACTGGTGCTGTAGCATTTCTTCAGGGCGGGTACGGACTTAGGCACGTGGAATCAGATCGGATGGTCAGGCAGGTATTGAACGAAGATGGAATACCACTCCGGCTGCCGAATGGTCAGCCTATGTTGTCACTTGACGGTGATGGCCCGGTTGCCGAGGTGCAGTTCAATGGAACCGGGTTTATCTTGCGCGATACGGGTTTGATCGTGACGAACAGGCATGTGGCCGTTCCCTGGGACAGCGAACCCGGAGTGAGTTTTGGTGGCGAGGCGATGGAACCGCTGATGATCCGGTTCATAGCCTATTTTCCCGACCACAGGGGGCCGATTAAACTGGAACAGGTTGCGGTTAGCGACACGGCCGACGTGGCGCTGCTGCGACCACAAGGAGCGGTTGAATTACCGGATGGTCTGACACTTTCAGATGATGTACCTGCGCCCGGTCAAGAAATCCTGGTGATGGGTTATCCCACAGGCCTGATGTCATTGCTGGCGCAATCAGGTGAAGAATTTGTCGAATTGCTGCGTCAGCGGGGCGAAACGGGGTTCTGGCAGGTTGCTGCAAGATTGTCCGAAGCAGGATTGATGTCACCATTATCCAGCCGCGGGATCGTGGGTCAGGCAACTGATGCAGCGATTGTATATGATGCTGAAACCACGCACGGTGGCAGCGGCGGCCCGGTATTGAACATGCAAGGCGACGTTGTGGCCGTAAACGCGGCCATTATCCCCGAATTTGGCGGATCGAACCTTGGCGTCCCGACTCAGCATGTTCGAGCATTGATTGCCCAGATTGATACGTCCCAGTAACAAAGCCGCCGGCTAACAAAGCTTTAGGGCCCGTTGTTTCAAAGCAATTTAGGCGCGGCGTCTGCGGCGACCACGACGCTCGGGTATTCCAGCATCATCGCCCGTACCATCAGATGCAGATGTAAACGGCCCCAGCGCATCAGTGATCTGATCCAGGGTGGGGCGGTCAGACCGGGGCGAGCTGTCCAGTGCTTCGCGCATCTTTCTCAGGTGGTCGGGCATCGTACCGCAACAGCCACCGATTATTGTTGCACCCGCATCCCGCGCCATAGTGGCGTACTGCCCCATCAGATCAGGTGTTCCGTCATAGTGGATATGACCGTCGACATACTTTGGAATACCGGCGTTGCCCTTGGAAATAATGGGGCGTTCAGTGCCCTGCGCAACAAAGCCCAGCACGGTACGCAATATGTCGGATGCTCCGGTTCCGCAATTTGCCCCAAACGCTTTGGGCGGATTGGGTAATGTTTCCACCAATTGCGCCAGATCGGCAGATGTAACACCCATCATTGTCCGCCCTGCGGTGTCAAAGCTCATCGTTCCACACCACGGCATGTCGGCTAATGCGAACGCTTCGGCTGCGGCCCTGAATTCCTCTGGTGCGCTGATGGTCTCCAGCCACAGGATGTCAACGCCACCCTCTTTCAGGCCATCTGCCTGTTCATGAAACATTTCTACGGCTTCAGAGTGTGACAAGCTGCCAACAGGCTCCATAATCTCGCCCGTCGGACCGACGGATCCTGCAACGATTACTGTGCGCCCGGCCTTGTCAGCGATTTCGCGGCCCAGCTCTGCGCCCGCACGGTTCAACTCTCTCACCCTGTTCTGGGCATCGTGCAGCTTTAGCCGCGCAGCGGTTCCGCCGAATGTATTGGTCAAGAACAGGTCACTGCCTGCGTCTACTGAGCCCTTGTAAAGAGCTAGAATTTTTTCAGGTGCGTCCGTATTCCACAATTCAGGTGCATCACCCGACTGCAGGCCCATGTTGAACAGGTTTGTACCCGTGGCGCCGTCCGCAAGAATGGCATCGGTGGTTGCAAGCAGTTTGGACAGCGCGTTTGTCATAGTTTTGATCCGGAAGAGTGGGTGTTATCCAAACACCAAATACGAGACGCCCCGTGTTTCATGATAGGGGCGTCAATTCAAATCCAAAAATCTCATGAAGATCATGAGGCTTAGGGCAAAGCTATTCAGATTCGGCGAGAACCTGTTCTTTCGCTTCGACAAGCAGTTCGGCCATTTTGGCCCGAACAGTTTGCTCATCCGCCAAATCGCCCAGATAGCCAAGAACGGCATCCACTACGTCGTCTTCGCTGACGTGCTGAAGGTCAGCTTTGACCAGTTCCTGCCCATACTTTCGGGCTTGCTCCACCGTTTCACCCTTTAGGGCGGATGCCCAAACGGCCATGAACCGGTTGCGGCGCATCCGCGCCAGAAACTGCATTTTTTCGTCATGGGCGAACTTGTTTTCAAACGCAACTTCGCGATCGTCGAATGTGGTCATGGTATAAGGACCTCTTTGGGTAACATTTCTTTCCTGATGATATGACTATACGCGCTCAAAGGTGCAAGGTGTTTGCGCTGCGTCAAAGCCCCTCGGGCAAGTGAACTTGCGGGAAAGGGGGGCTTGGACTATGAGGGCGCCAAAGCGAAGGGACTCATTCCCTCTCCACTGACTGGAAAGGTCGCTCATGGCGCGTCGCAAGAAAATCTATGAAGGCAAAGCCAAGATTTTGTACGAAGGCCCTGAACCGGGCACGATTGTCCAGTATTTCAAGGACGATGCCACCGCCTTTAATGCCGAGAAAAAAGACGTGATCGAAGGTAAGGGTGTTCTAAACAACCGCCTGAGTGAATTTTTCATGACGGGTTTGACCCAGATTGGCGTTCCAACCCATTTCATTCGCCGCCTGAACATGCGCGAGCAACTTGTCCGAAGCTGCGAAATCATTCCGCTAGAGATTATCGTTCGCAATTATGCGGCCGGTTCGATGTCTAAACGTCTGGGTATTGCCGAAGGTACCCAACTGCCGCGACCAATAATCGAGTATTGCTACAAAGACGATGCACTTGGCGACCCACTGGTTACCGAAGAGCACATCGCTGCATTTGGTTGGGCGGGTCAGCAGGACATGGACGACATCCTAAGTCTGGCGCTACGGGTTAATGATTTCATGAGCGGCGTGATGCTGGCTGTTGGCATCCGCCTTGTCGATTTTAAAATCGAAATTGGCCGCGTTTACGATGGAGATTTCCAGCGTTTGATCGTTGCGGACGAGATCAGCCCGGACAGCTGTCGTCTTTGGGATATCGAAACAGGTCAAAAGCTGGACAAGGATGTTTTCCGCCGCGATTTGGGTGATCTGGCAGATGCCTATTCCGAGGTTGCGCGCCGTCTGGGTGTTTTACCCAAAAGCGTTGTCGCAAAGCCGACCCTTATTAACTAAGACTGCTGTCAATTCGGCAGACTGGAAACAGACTTATTTGGCCAGAAGAAGTAAACCGAGCTTCTTTGCAGATCGAGGGACATAATAACATGAAGGCACGTGTGCATGTGATGCTTAAGAATGGGGTTCTTGACCCGCAGGGCGAAGCGGTGCGGCACGCCTTGGGCGCTATGGGCTTTGACAAAGTCGAAGGCGTTCGCCAAGGCAAAGTCATCGATCTAGAACTTGCAGATGGCGCGACAGAGGCAGACGTAACAGAGATGTGCGAAAAGCTGCTCGCCAACACAGTGATTGAACGGTACGAGATCGAACTGGTCTGACCTTATGCGCGCATCGCGTCTCATTGCTTTTCGTCAGCCGCTTGAATTGACGAATGTTCCCGATCCGGGCCCTGCGTTTGACGGCGTTGTGATCAGGGTTCTGGCATGTGGCGTTTGCCGGTCAGATTGGCATGCGTGGTCAGGCTCAGACCCCGACGTCGCGCTGCCTACAACGCTGGGGCATGAATACTGCGGTGAAATAGTTGCAGTCGGAACGGGTGTGGAGCGCTGGCACGTTGGCGATCGCGTAATAGCGCCATTTATTCTGGCATGTGGGCGCTGTCAGGATTGTTCGGCTGGAAATCAAACAATCTGCGCTAATCAGGCCGTTCCCGGCTTCACATGCGACGGAGCATTCGCCGAGTTGATCGCTGTCCCGCACGCTGATGAAAATTTGACAACACTGCCCGACAATCTTGCGCCCGAAGTCGCAGCGGCGTTGGGATGCAGGGCGACTACGGCGTGGCAGGCGCTTGTAGGACGCGCGCAGATTCAGGCCGGAGAGTGGCTGGCAATCTTTGGTGGGGGCGGAGTAGGAATTTCCGCTTTGCTTCTTGGACGCGCTCTGGGTGCAAGAGTGGTTGTCGTTGATATCGCAGAGGACAAATTGGTTTATGCCAAATCGTTAGGGGCAGATGCGGTTGTAAACGCAGCGACAAGTAGCGCGCCCAAAGCAATTCGCGAGATCACCAGCGGCGGTGCTCATGTTGGGATCGAAGCATTGGGTGTAGAAGAAACAACCGTTTCGACACTTCGATCCCTGCGCAAACTGGGCCGAATGGTCCAGATCGGAATGCCTGCCGGTGAACACGCGCAAATGTCTTTGCCGATGGATGTACTTTACTCAGGCCAATTGACGATACATGGAACACGTGGAATGCCCAGTTGGCGTTATCCGTCATTGCTAAATCTGATTGCCGGAGGGCAGGTTGATTTGAACCCGCTGGTTACAAGAAAAATACCGTTGAGTCAGGTAAGTGATGAGCTTTCCGCTTTTGACGGGCCAACACCTGCGGGTGTGGCCGTTGTCACCGAATTTGATGCATAGGAGGTTCTGCCATGCGCGCAGCTGTTGTCGTTTTTCCCGGTTCCAATTGTGACCGCGATCTGGCCGTCGCTTTCGAGCAGGCTGGATTTCAAGTGGACATGGTCTGGCACAAAGATGCGTCGTTGCCCGAGGGAGTCGATATCGTTGGCGTTCCCGGTGGGTTTTCCTATGGCGATTATCTGCGGTGCGGCGCAATTGCTGCGCAGTCACCGATTTGCAAGGCCGTTGTCGACCACACCAAGCGCGGCGGCTACGCAATCGGCATCTGCAACGGTTTTCAAATATTGACAGAAACCGGAATTTTACCGGGTGCTTTGTTGCGAAACGCTGGGCTCAAATACATTTGCCGAACAGTGGGGCTGAGAGTTGAAACGAGCGACAGTGTGTTTACCGAAGGGTACAATGCAGGCGATGTGATCGATATTCCTATCGCACACCATGACGGAAACTATTTTGCCGATGATGACACCGTCGCAGAACTGCGAGATCAGGATCGTATCGCGTTTAGCTACACTGACAATCCAAATGGGTCACGTGGGGATATTGCTGGCATACTTTCTAAAAACCGCCGGGTGTTGGGAATGATGCCGCACCCAGAACGCGCGGCGGACGAAGGCCACGGTGGTACTGATGGAACGGCACTCTTCCGCGCATTGTCAGGGGCATTGGCGCCAGCGTGACTTGAGAACGCCGCCGGGCGCGCGTAGCTTTGGGTAATGAGTTCCGAAGTGCAGTCAGATAAGGCCAAATTCTGGAGCAGATTCCGCGGTGCGTCGTTGGGCTGGCGATTGCGATTGGCAATAATCGTCCTGCTGGTTGTAACCGTTGCGACCGTATGGATTACCAACCGGCTTTTGACGGACAGATTTACGGAATCCACACGCAACCGCGCAGAACTGCGTCTGGCATTGTATTCGGGCAACCTGCTGAGCGAGTTGAGACGCAACGCGATTGTGCCGCAACTTCTGGCACGTGATCCAACATTGATCTCAGCGCTTCAGTCCAGTGACTATACTTTGTCGACGCAACGGCTGATATCCTTCGTCGAAGAGATTGGTGCGGCCTCTCTTATGTTGCTGGACCGAGACGGTCGTACAGTTGCGGCAACCGATCGCAATCGGCTGGGTGAAGCGCACAGGAACTCTCCGTATTTTGTCGAGGCGATCCGCTCGAACTCAACCATCTTTTCCGTGATCGCCAAAGAGTCCGGAGGGTACAGCTTTGTCTATTCCCGAAGGATAGAGGCGAACGCCGAAGTTTTGGGTGTTATCGTCGTCGAAGTCGATCTTCAAAAATTCGAGCGCGCCTGGGCCGGAATCTCAGATGCCGTAATGGTATCCGACAGCACCGGTACAATCATTTTGTCAACCGAACCACGATGGCGGGGTTTGGAAGAAAACGCCGCCATTTTGCGAGAGCCGCCACAGAATGCCATTCAGCGGGCCATTCGCGCGACAACGGATTGGACAGCCTTGCCGCCAGATGCCTACCTGCAGGGCGAGGCTGTGATGCGAATGGAAACGCGTATTCCGTTTCGCGGATGGCAGATGACGTCTTTTACCACTTATTCCTCTATCCGGGAAAAAGTGAACAGCGTGCTGGCACTGGAAATCATGGGTTTCGCGATTCTGCTGGCGCTGGCGTTTTATGCAATCAGCCGACGGGCGGCCCTGCGTATGGCGTTGTTTCAGCGAGAGTCGGCGGAGCTTCGCGCATTGAACACAAGGTTGCAGCGAGAAATCGCTGAACGTGAACGAGTTGAAAAGACTCTGGAAGTGGCTGAACAGACGCTTGCGCAAAGCTCGAAGCTGGCCGCGCTGGGTGAAATGTCCGCCGCTGTCAGCCACGAGTTAAACCAACCGCTGGCTGCAATGAAAACATATCTTGCCGGCGCGCGCCTTTTGTTGCGGCGAAACAGGCCCGAGGAAGCATTGGCAAGCTTTGGTCGAATTGACGGGCTGATCGAACGAATGGGTGCCATCACCCGGCAACTAAAGTCTTATGCGAGAAAAGGCGCAGATGCGTTGTCGCCCGTAAATCTGGGTGAGGCATTGGCCTCTTCACTGTCGATGATGGAGCCGCAACTTCGCCAACGGCACGTAAAGATTACCCAGATCATGCCCGAGCAACCTGTTCTTGTTATGGGGGATAGGATGCGGATCGAACAGGTTATGGTGAACCTCTTGCGCAATGCTTTGGATGCCACCAAATCAGTAGCAGAGCCGGATGTGGAAATAATATTGGCAGCAGGCGATAGTGCTGTACTGACAGTTCGGGACAATGGTCTTGGAATTGAGGATATCGAAAACCTGTTCGAGCCGTTTTACACTACCAAGCAACCGGGCGACGGCGTTGGCCTGGGGCTTGCCATCTCGTCGGGTATCGTGAACGACCACGGGGGCCGGTTGACAGCGCGCAACGGACAAAATGGCGGCGCGGTATTTGAAATGCAGCTGCCAATTTTGGGAAGCGACGGCCTTGAGGCCGCAGAGTAACGAGGAACTGCTATGGCACAGGCCATGAAAATTGCGATTGTCGACGACGAACAGGATATGCGTCAGTCGATCAGCCAATGGCTGGCATTATCCGGCTACGACACCGAAACCTTCGCCAGTGCCGAAGATGCGCTCAAAGTGTTGGGTTCGGAATATCCCGGGATTGTCATTTCCGATATCAAGATGCCCGGCATGGATGGAATTCAGCTGTTGAAAAAGCTGATGGGCGTCGACAGCACATTGCCGGTTATCATGATAACCGGGCACGGCGACGTGCCGATGGCCGTCGAGGCGATGCGCGTAGGCGCTTTTGATTTTCTTGAAAAACCCTTCAACCCGGACCGCATGTCAGAGCTTGCCAAACGCGCAAGCAATGCCCGACGATTGACGTTGGACAATCGTGCGCTGCGCCGCGAGCTGTCTGGTGGGACGCAGATAATGAACAAGCTCATCGGCGCTAGCCCGGTGATGGAACGCTTGCGCGAGGATATCCTTGATCTTGGGCAGGCGGATGGGCACGTGCTGATCGACGGCGAGACAGGTACTGGCAAGACTCTGGTCGCGCACGCGTTGCACGCTGTTGGCAGCCGGGCAGGTAAAAAGTTTGTATTGGTATCATGTGCGGCGCTGGAAGAAGAAGCGCTGTCGAAACGCCTGTTCGGCCCGATGATGCCGGAAGACGCGCAACTTCCGGCGATCGAAGAAGCACGCGGTGGAACGCTGGTGCTGGAGGACGTCGAAGCATTGAGCGACACGCTGCAAGCACGTCTGCTCAGCGTAATGAACGAGCAAGGCACACCAGCCGAAACTCGTATCGTGGCCATCTCGAACCTGCAGGAAGCTGGCAAAACCAGCGAAGATGTTCTGCGGCCTGATCTGTTTTATCGTCTGGCTGCTTTGCGCATCACCATGCCGCCATTGCGCCAGCGTGGCGAAGATATCCTGACACTTTTCACGCGCCTTAGTGAACAGTTTGCCGAGGAATACGGCTGCGATGCGCCGCAGGTCAGCGCACAAGAGGCGGCGCAGCTATTGCAGGCACCTTGGCCCGGAAATGTACGCCAGCTGATAAACATTGCCGAACGCGCGGTTCTGCAATCGCGACGGGGTTCTGGAACAATCGCGTCCTTGCTGATGTCGGATCACGAAGAAATGCAACCGGTGATGACGACCGAAGGGAAGCCGTTGAAAGAATATGTCGAAGCATTCGAGAGGATGCTGATCGACAATACGATGCGACGCCACAAGGGATCGATTGCGTCCGTG